>JAFGEH010000098.1 GCA_016931665.1 Candidatus Cloacimonadota bacterium
CTGAAGATCTGTCTGATGGCTTTATTAGATATACGGGTAGCTGCGAACTGGTAGAAGGCATAAGCTTCTTCTTCCCGGCGGATACCGATGTCCATCAGTTCCCTGAATTTTTCTTTATCCATTTTTTACCTCTATTTCAGCTTATTTTGGTGATTCTGGCGGCACATACCTTGTATTCGGGTATTTTAGCCACCGGATCCAGGGCAGGGTTGGTCAGGCGGTTGGCGGGAGATTCTTTATAATGGAAGGGAATGTAGATAACGCCTGTCGAGATCTTCCTGGTTACAAAGGCAGGAGCAGTTATTTCACCCCGGCGGGTGGCAATCTTGATGGTTTCGCTGTTGGCTATACCCAGAGATTCTGCATCGTCCACCGAGATCATGACCATAGGTCCAGCCAGTCTGTTTATGCCGCTGGTTTTTCTGGTCATGGTGCCGGTATGGAACTGCTGCAGAACACGTCCGGTAGTCAGGATCAGGGGATATTCTTCATCGGGTAATTCATCCGGTTCGATAAATTCGATGCCCCGCAGCATACCCAAGCCTCGGGAGAAGCGGTCTTTATGCAGATAGGCAGTTCCGGGATGGGTGTCCGTTGGACATGGCCATTGCAGGCCGGTGCGTCCCACTCTTTCCCAGGTAATTCCTCCGTACTGGGGGGTGAGTTCGTTAACTTCGCGGCAGATATCCCGGGCATCACGATAAGACCAGTCGGAACCCATTTTATTGGCTATCATCTGGATGATTTCCCAATCTTCTTTGGCTTCACCGGGAGGATTGAGCGCTTTCCTGATCCTCTGGACCCGTCTTTCCGTGTTAGTGAAGTGTCCGTCCTTCTCGGCATAAGCGACTGCCGGTAACACGACATCGGCGAATTCAGCCGTTTCAGTCATAAACATATCCTGTACTACCAGAAAATCAATCTTCTCCAGGGCGGCGATCACGTGATGCTGGTCGGGATCGCTGAGGTAGGGGTTTTCGCCCATAACATATAGGGCTTTCAGGCTTCCTTCGTAGGCCTTATCCAACATATCAACAACAGTTAAACCTACTTTTCCGCTGAGTTCACAATTCCAGGCTTGCTCGAATTTCTGCCGGGCTTTTTCATCGGTAACGCTCTGGTACCCAGCAAACACGTTGGGCAATCCTCCCATATCACAGGCACCCTGCACATTGGATTGTCCGCGCAGAGGATTTACCCCACCTCCGGCTTTGCCCAGGTTGCCACAGATCATCTGCAGGTTGGCAGTTGACATCACATTATCGCGTCCGGTGGTATGCTGGGTGATGCCCATGGCGTAGAAGATGGCAGCGGTTTCGGCTTTAGCGAACATTTCTGCGATTTCCACTAGTTTCGCCGCTGGAATACCGGATATCTTTTCAACATTGGCGGGAGAATATTTTTCTTTCATCACTTCATTTTTCAGTTCATCGAATTTTTCCAGCCTGTTTTCGATGAATTCTTTATCTTCCCAGCCATTCTGCAGGATCACCTGCATCAGGCAGTTAAAGATAGCCACATCCGATCCCGGCCGTTGAGCAACGTAGATCTCGGCGTAATCGGCCATGGTTATCCTCTTGGGATCGATTACAATCAGTTTAGTAAGCCCTTCGCGTACTGCCTGTTTAATACGGGCAGCGATCACGGGATGGGCAGCGCCGGTATCGGAACCGATGATCATGATCACATCGGCTTTCTTGATTCCAGCGATATCATTTGTCATAGCACCACTGCCAAAGGAAGCGGCCAGACCGGCCACTGTGGAGCTGTGTCAGAGACGGGCACAATGATCAACATTATTGGTGCCCACCTCCCTGCGCATGAATTTCTGGAATACATAATTCTCTTCGTTGGTTACTTTGGCCGAAGCCAGTCCGGCCAGGGCATCACTGCCGAATTCATCCCTGATCAGCCTGAATTTATCAGCGATCAGAGCAATCGCTTCTTCCCAGTCCGCTTCTCTGAACTTGCCATTCTCCTTGATCAGAGGAGTGGTCAACCTTTCAGAACTACCCACGAAATCGAAAGCATAGCGGCCTTTAACGCAGAGCATGCCGCTGTTGGTGGGTGAATCTTCCACACCAGTTATCCGGATGATCTTGTTCTTACGACGATCGACATGAAGTACAAGCTGGCATCCCACGCCGCAATAGGGGCAGACGGTTTCTACTTTGTCCAATTCCCAGTTTCTGGCCACACCTCTGGCGTTCTTATCGATGATAGCACCCACCGGGCATAGCTGAACACATTCGCCGCACTGCACACAGGTTGAGGTTCCCATCTTCAGATCATTGTCAAAAACGATCTTGGTCTCAAATCCGCGATTCGCAAAATTGAGGACTTCATTCACCACATTCTGGTTACAGCCCACCACACAACGGCCGCAGGAAATACATTTGTCTCTTTCCACATAGACAAACTCGCTGCTGTCGTCAATCGGATACCTTTCCTGCTCAAAATGAAAGCTGGGACGTTCTATCCCCAGATAATAGGCAGCATCCTGCAGTTCGCAGTTGCCATTCTGCTCGCAGGACAGGCAATCATGCCGTCCCGAGGAAAGAGCCAGATCGACCACCACCCGCTGAGCATTTTTAACTTTTTCCGTGTCTGTGGAAACAACCATCCCTTCGCGGACTGGCAGGTTGCAGGAGGTTGGCAATCCGGGGGTTCCTTCCACTTCCACCACACAGGCCCGGCATTTGGCGGCAGGACCGGTTCGGGGATGATAACAAAGATGAGGAATGTAAATCCCACTCCGCAGGGCAGCATTCAAAACTGTTTCCCCGGGGGAAGCCTCAATCTCTTGACCATTGATAATAATCTTCATTTCATCAACTTCCTTTTCTTAATTATATTTATTTTCATGTTTTTCAGGTGATTTTGATTATAAATTCCGCTGTTAACGTCAAGTAATTCCTGGATTCCGCTATTGTTGACAGATTAGGCATCTTATTTCATCCTTTTCAGGAAATCCTGCCTGAAATTATCCACAGCGCTTTTAATGGGCATCAGCAGAGATTGACCCAGAGCACAGAAGGAAGTCTGCTGCATAGCTTCCGAGATCCGCACCATTTCCTGCAGGTCTTCTTCTCTGCCCCGGCCCTGCCGGACTTCATTGATAATCTCAAAGAGCAATTCATTACCTTTAGCGCAAGGCGTGCATTTCCCGCAGGATTCATGGCGGAAGAACCTGATCACTGACCAGAGCATATCAACCATGTCGGCATCTTCATTCATTACCAGGATGGCTCCGGAACCCAGGACGGCAGAATATTCCCGTAGATTATTGTAATCCATTTTCACATCAAGCAGGCTGTTGGGAAGAAAGACACCGGCAGCTCCTCCTACCAGGGCTGCTTTGAATTTGCGGTTATTTTTTACGCCGCCTCCATACTGTTCGATGATAGTGCGCAGGGTAGTACCCATATCCACTTCGCAGAGCCCGGGCATCATCACATCTCCCAGAATGGTGTAAACTTTGGTGCCGGTGCATTTATCCGTACCGAATCCCTGAAACCATTCAGCACCATTCCTGAGGATAGCCGGGATATTGGCAATGGTTTCCACATTATTAACCACGGTAGGTTTCTGCCAGGCTCCCTTCACTCCCGGAAACGGTGGTTTGGAGCGTGGTTGCCCCCTCTTGCCTTCCATAGATTCGATCAGAGCAGTTTCTTCACCGCAGACATAAGCCCCGGCTCCCACTTTGATCTCAATATCCAGGTTGAATCCGCTATCAAAGATGTTTTTACCCAGTAATCCGTATTCATGCGCCTGTTCAATAGCCTGCCGCAAACGTTCAATACAGAGGCTGTATTCTCCTCTGATATAGATATAAGCTTTGGTAGCCCCCACAGCGTAACAGCTGATCATCAATCCTTCCAGAAGTTTATGGGGATCCCCTTCCATGATCAGCCTGTCTTTGAATGTACCCGGTTCCCCTTCATCTGCATTGATTACGAAATATTTCTGATCAGCTTCCAGGGGAGCGGTAAAACTCCACTTCAATCCGGTGGGGAATCCGGCACCACCCCGTCCGCGGAGACCTGATTGCTTAACTTCTTCCACAATTTCGCCCGGCTTCATTTCCAGCAGAGCTTTTTCCCAGGCTTCATAACCGCCGGTACCAATGTATTCTTCAATATCTTCCGGATTAATCAGACCGGAGTTATCCAGCACGATACGGCGCCGATAATTGAAATCGTAACCTCGCGTCAGGGATGGTTTCATGGTAAGACGTGAGACCTGGCGGCCTTTGAGGAAATGTTCCTCCACTATTTCCGGGATGTCCTCCAGCTTAACGTTAACATAGGTAACCTGGCCGGGATAGACCATCAGGGTGACCCCGGTGCCGAAGAACCCCAGAGATCCGGCTTCCAGAACGTTAACTTCATCGGTGAGTTGAGAGCGGTTCAATTCCTGATTCAGCAGAGCTTCAATTTCACGGGCTCCAGCTTTCAGGGATTGATCATCGATACCTATCAGGACCGTCATTCTGTAGAATTTCATGCCTGACCTCCTTGATACTTCTCGATGATGCTGATTATTTTCTCTTCATTCAAGTCGCCGTAGACAGTATCGCTGATCATCATGACCGGTGCGTTGCCGCATACACCCAGACAGGCACACAATTCCAGGGTAAAAAGACCGTCTCCGGTAGTTTCCCCCAGTTTCACCCCCAGAACCCGCAGCAGGATGGCCAGAATTTTCTCCGATCCTGCCAGAAAACAGGGCGGTGATTCACAGAGACGGATGATATATTTACCCCGGGGCCTGGTGCTGTACATGGTATAGAAGGTCAGAACCCCCTGAATGTGGCTGACCGGGATACGAAGGTATTCACTGACCTCCCGGATAGCTTCCTCTGAAATATAATGCTGGGGATGGCTATCCTGTATATCGTGCAGGATGGAAATCAGATTCTCCTGTTCCGGACTGTATTTAATGTAAATTTCCTCGTACATTGTCACCTCAATCTATTATTTATACAATTTTGTAAATTCTGCAGCTGTATCCTGTCGCAGGTCAGCACTGACACCGGGAAACCTGGATATGGCACCAACCGGGCAAACTTCCTGGCAGGTACCGCATTTCACGCAATCCGCCTGTGTTATCTCGTACTTATCTTCCCGGCTGCCGAAAATACACTGAACCGGACATTTACGGGCACAGAGCGAACAGCCTATACATTTTTCCTTGTCGATATGATAATGCAGCAGCTCCTGGCAGACCAGGGATGGGCAACTGCGGCTGAGGATATGTTCTTCATATTCCGAGCGGAAATAACGGAGCGTGCTGAGCACAGGATTGGGGGCTGCCTGTCCCAGGCCGCACAGGGAAAGTTCCTTGATGCTTTTGCCCAGTACTTCCAGCTGATTCAGAAGCTCTATTGTTCCTTCGCCCCGGGTAATTTTCTCCAGGATGCTGTGCATTTCTTTCAGTCCAACCCGGCAGGGTGTGCATTTTCCGCAGGATTCTTCCAGAGAGAATTCCAGGAAATATTTAGCCACGTTAACCATGCAGTTGGAATCATCCATCACGATAACGCCACCGGAACCCATCATAGCACCTTTTTCACGTAAAGATTCATAGTCAATCCTGGTATCGAGGTGTTCGCTGGTAAGGCATCCTCCGGAAGGACCGCCTAGCTGCACTGCCTTGAATTTCTTGCCGGCAGCCAGTCCACCCCCCACTTCAAAGATCAATTCCTGCAGCGTAATTCCCATGGGGACTTCCACCAGGCCAGTATTTTTAACATCACCTGTGAGGGCAAAAACTTTAGTGCCTTTGCTTGTTTCCGTACCCATGGAGGCAAACCAGTCCGGCCCTTTCTGGATGATGGCGGAGAGATTGGCCAGAGTTTCCACATTATTCACCAGGGTAGGCTTCCCCCAGAGGCCGAAGGTGGAGGGATAGGGTGGTTTGGGATTGGGTTGGCCCCTGCGGCCTTCGATGGAAGAAATGAGAGCAGTTTCTTCGCCACAGACGAAGGCGCCGGCGCCGGTTCTGACTTCTGCTGTAAAGGAAAAACCAGAACCAAAAATGTCATCTCCCAGCAGCCCCAGATCCCGGGCATCCTGCACGGCTTTTTTGATACGTTTGATAGCCAGGGGGTACTCCGCCCTGATGTAGAAGTAACCAGACGATGCACCCGTGCTGTAAGCTGCAATCAGCATTCCTTCCAGTACCCGGTGAGGATCACCTTCCAGAAGAGAACGATCCATGAAAGCTCCCGGATCACCTTCATCGCCATTACAGATTATATATTTCGGCTGAACCGGATTCTGATTGACCAGCTGCCATTTCAACCAGGTGGGGAATCCGCCTCCACCCCGGCCCCGTAAGCCGGATCTTTTTATAACATCGATCACCTGTTCGGGCGTCATTTCCGTAAGAGCTTTTCCCAGGGCTTCATACCCTCCCACAGCGATGTATTCCCCGATCTTTTCTGGATCGATATATCCGCAATTGGCCAGGGCAACCTTCTTCTGCTTCCGGTAGAACGGTATCTCGCTTTTAGTGACAAGCGGAGTACCTTCATCTTCGTGCAGCATCAGGCGCTGCAGGGGTCTGCCCTTGATGAAATGCTCCTGAACCATATCTTCCACATCTTCAACTTTCACATGCTTGTAGAAAACACCTTCAGGATAGATGAGCATTACCGGCCCGTAATCACAGGGTCCCATACAGCCGGTCTCAATGATATTAACCTCATCCTGCAGGTGATTTTCTGTTAATACCTGCTCCAGTTTCTCCCTGATCTTGAGGGCACCGGCCGATACGCAGCCCGATCCGCAGCAGAGCAGGACATCAATGTGTTTCAAAGACATTCATCCCCCTACTTATTCTCTGCAGCTACCACGAAATCACTGACCACTTTGCCGTTTACTATATGCTCCGCTACAATTTTCCGGGCATTTTCCGGGGTAACATTGCCATAGGTAACCACAGGTTTCCCCTCTTCAATAATATCTACTACCGGTTCCAGGGAAGAGAGTCCTTTCTCCCCTGTCTGGGTAACCAGGACATCGGTCAGCTGCCGCTGGGATATTTCCTGCAGCAACACCTTCATAACTTCCCTGGCACCCATGGCTATGCCGGAAGTACCCATACCAACGACCACTTTGATCCGGTGGGAGGCACTGCGCAGTTTCATTTCCTGCTGGGCTTTTTCCCGGATTTTTCTCAATTCCTCCAAAGTTTTCATTGATATTCCTCCATTTTTATTTTTTTTATTCCTGATTGAATTACATCCTCTAAATAATCAATGACATCCGGATAAGTAAGGGGAACAACGCCCAGGACATCTTTGATATCCGGAGTAGAAAATATAAATTCCAGCACTTCCCCATCCAGCTTAATCCTTTTCAGATGAATAAAATAATCTGTATTCGGGTGACCGATAATGCCGGCCAGCAGAGTATCCGAAATTTTCCCCAGCGGCAGGCGGTCAATATGGTCATACCTGAACTCTGCTGTAATTTCGGTCCCTTTTCCCAGTTCACTGGTGATCCGAAAATTTCCCTGACTGTTCTCGGCATTCTGTTTGAACAGGGGAATTCCCAGGCCAACTTTTTTTACCCGTTCCGTTTTGGTAGTATAGAAGGGATCATGGACTTTTACCAGGGTATCCTGATCCATTCCGGTACCATCATCTTTAATTCTGATGATCAGGCTGTTCCGCATGATATTCAATTCGATATTGATCCAGATATTCCGGGCTTGAGCCCGAACCGAATTTTCTACAATATCCAGAATATGAAGCGAAAGATCCTGCATCAGTATCAACCTTTATATTTCTGCAGCACTTTGCACAGCTGATCCCTGGTTTCTATCCGGCCATAGGTGTCTTCCCCGATCACGAATACTGGTGCCAGAGAACAAGCCCCGACGCAGCGGACGGAGGACAGGGTGAACTGATTGTCAGCAGTGGTTTCTCCCAGTTTTATGGCCAGTTCTTCTTCGATCATCTGCAGCAGGCGCGGAGCACCTTTAACATAACAGGCTGTCCCCGTGCAGACATTGATCACATATTTACCCTGGGGAACCTGGGTAAAGAAATTATAAAAGGTTACCACTCCGTGAACCGTGGAAACAGGTATCCTCAATTCAGCAGCCACAAATTCCTGAACCTCCGGAGGCAGATAGCCGAAGATCTCCTGGGCTTCCCGCAAAACCTCGATAAGAGGATTCCTCAGATCCCGTTTCCGGGCGATAACCTGTTTTAACTTCTCAAAAAGGATACCGTCAGCTCCCTGACTGTTTCCCATGACTCCTCCATAATCTATATTTTATATTTTCTTCCCTGGCTCTGAAGGCAGGCAAACCTGATTTCTGCCAGTTCCGGTTCTTTCAGATAAAACTCGGTAAATCCGCTGCCCACATCTTCAGGTTGATGCGCATCAGAACTCCTGATCAAAGCATATTTTCCCAGATCCGGATGAGCTGCCAGGAATTCTGCAGTCCGGCAACTTCTGGTGATACCAAGAGCCAGGATCAGGGGATTTTCCGGTACGAATCCCAGCTGGCCCAGGAGACTGTAGGTCTGGCGATCGACATGGGCTGGCCAGGAAAAGCCGCCAACAGCGTCCACTTTTTCCAGGACAGTTTCGAACTCCCAGGAGGATGAATTGATCAGGGCTCTGTTCTCAAAGCGAATGATATTCTCATTCCTGTCAATAACCACCTGATCGCCGAAATATTCAGCATTATTCTCCAAAGGAGCCAGGCTTTCGTATAACTCGGCCGAAAAGGCCTCCGCGGAATCAGTATCAGGAAAGAGGCATACGGTATGGATCTCTTCCCTGGACTGCACTTCGATACCCGGGATGAAATACAGGCCGGCTGATCGGGCCTCTCCTTCGTAAACCCTGAGATTAGCAGCGGAATTATGATCGGTGATAGCCAGAATATGCAATCCCGCCTGCAGAGCACTCGCCATGACCCGGCGGGGAGACATATCGAGACCGCCGCAGGGCGAAAGCACTGAATGAATATGTAAATCCGCCTTATACCAGCGCAAGGCTTATTCCGATTCTGTTATTTTGTTAAGCAGGCCATGGAGAATGGCAGCCAGGTCCAGAACCGGTAGCGGACTGCTGATCAGGCAGACATTTTCCGTATCCGCCCGGTCAATAACAGCCTGTTCGGGAACCAGCCCTTTAGCGAAAATCACGGCGGATAGACCGATCATCGAAGCCACGGCCACCGCGTTCATATGACGCATGATGGTTATCCAGGCATCACCTTCCCGGGCATTGCCCATCACATCACTCAATAGATCGGATACGTAACCTCCTGTTACCTGGATATCTTCTATTTCAATTCCAGGTGTCAGTATCTTTCCCTGGATTCGATCGATGTATTCCTTTAATCTCATTTTTCCTGTGTCCCTCTTTTTTTTCTCGATAAAACCATACAGTCATTGAAACTTGCCTTGCCTTCGACGATATCTTCAGCCAGGGCCCGGCAGGTCGGCGAGCCACAGGCCGAGCAGTCCAGGCCAGGCAGTTTCCGGGTGAGTTCTTCGATCTCTTTCAATTTGATCAAAGCGTCTTTTATATCCGGTGCCAAGGTCAGGATGGGACGTGCTTCCAGAGCGAGAACATCGAATTTCCCCTGCTTGAACATCTCGTAAAAATGATCATCGTGGAAATCGATATGTTGAGCAGATCTGATTAGATCCCGGATACGGCTGGTGGCGATGAAGGGATTTTCGTTATTGAGTATTCCGCCGATACAACCGTTAAGGCAATTGCTCAGCACGACATAATCGTATTTCTCGATCTGATGGTTTTCTATTTTACTCAGGATTTCGATAACATTGTCAATTCCGTTTACTGCCAGGGTCTTGATCTCCCCGTTATTGATCTCTTCCGCCTGCATACCGGAAATGGCCCAACTCAGTCCCCGGGGATAGATATCTACCTGGCGTTCATCCCTTTCCGCCTGTTTGATCTTGCCTATCGCTTCCCGGTAAACGGACTGAATGGCAATGGCTCCATCCTGAAGATGCCGGTAAGCGCCTTCCGGCTGATGTACAGCGGTAACTTGTGATATGCAGGGTACAACCAGGAAGATACCGATCTCTTCTTCACCCAGGTTTTTTTCCCGGGCGATCTTTTCACGGAAATAGGCAGCTAGGACACTCATGGGTGCTTCCACATGCAATAAGGAAGGCAACAGGGAAGGGAACCTTACCTGAATAAGCCGGACCACGGCCGGACAATTGCTGGAGAGAATTGGCTTCTGATCGGCATGTTCACGGATGTATTCCCGGATAATCCGGCTCATCATACCCGTAACCATCGCTTCTTCCGCCACTTCATCAAATCCTATCTGCAGGATTGCTTTTTTGGCAGTACGGTAACCAATGTTTTCACTGAACTGGCCGGCATAAGCCGCAGATAAAACAGCCAGCCGGTATTTAAATCCGGCGATCCGGTCCAGATCATCCGCCACGGCCTGGATAGCGTTATACTGGCAGGCACGCAGGCAGTTTCCGCAATCTATACAGCGTCTGTTATCAATTAGAACCTTACCATTACGCACCCGCAGAGCCTCTGTGGGGCAGACCCTTACGCATTTCGTGCAGCCGGTGCAATTCTCCAGTTCAAACCGGAGTGCGTGATAGTATTCTTTATTCTTCATTATTCTTGAAAAAAATAACAGCTTCCAGGAAGGTTTCCTGGCCAGAGCCGGAGACAATATGCAGCATATCGGTATTCTTTTCAATATTGGGCAGGCCGAGGCCGGCACCGAAACCCATTTCTCTCACCTGCTCATCGGCTGTGGAAAAGCCGGGCTCCATGGATTGTTCAATATCGTGCATCCCCGGTCCCTCATCCTGAAATTTCAGGTGGACTAGGTCCTGATGAATGTTACAGACCATCCTGCCTCCCCGGGAATGTGCCGTAACATTTATTTCCGCCTCGTAACCCACGATTGCCGTTCTTCTCAGGATTACAGGATCAACACCGAGTCTTTTCAAGGTGAGTTTCACTGTGGCCGCTGCCTTACCGGCATGAAAGAAATCCCTTTCCCTGATCTCAAATTCCTGGCTAATCTCAGGTTGGGGAGGATTTTCCAGAAATTTTCTGACCAGATCTTCATAACCGGGCCTTATATACCAATATTCAGCCATTTCAGATCTGGCAGCTGCGTAATCCGAGATTGTAAAGAATGCCGCTGCTGCGATACAGTGTAAAGCGGGTTGAGATCAAAGGAAGCCCTCTTTCTTCAGCCATTTCGATGATTTCCCGGGGTGGTTTCTTACCTCTGACAAATACAATTCCGAACAGGTCGATCATATCTGCCAGACGGATAACCTGAGGATTGGTAAGGCCGGTTAACAGCAGGGTGGGTTCCTTGGTACACATTAGAATATCACTGATCAGGTCGGAGCCAAAGGCACAGGTCACCTCCAGATCGGGATCCGGATTGCTGGTGAGAACTTCCGCTTCCAGAGCTGCGGTGATCTCCTGTAATCTCATTTTTTCCCTCTTAATTATTCTTTTATATTCTTTTTGTATTGAGATAGCAAATTCTTAAACAGGCCTGTTCCGGTCAAGTAAAAAAAACCCTTTTACCAAGCAGAATAATCTCAGGCAGGTTACTCTTTTTCTAATCAATTTACAAATTCTTTTCAGGGAATTTCAAGGCAGAAAGAATCGATAGTATCTACTCCCTGAATAAACAGGTGACCATATGCAGGTATGACCATTCAGAAATTCTACAATCAATTTGTTATAATTCCGTAATGTAGGAAAATTTCACATTTATAGTTATTTAACTCATTTCATTTTTTTTCTTTTCAATAATCTGGCCATTTAGATTTTTGGAATGGATAATGCTTTTGATAGTTGCTGAATAATTAGCAAGGAAGGTAGAATGAAAAAAATTGCTATTTCATTATTGATGTTAGCTACCGTGTTAACAGCTTTCGGAATGTGGATTGAGATCCCGGAGAATGCTTCTTCGGAATTGCTGGAAGTTACCACTCGGAGTGCTGCCCAAATGGAGTTAAAATTTTCTCTGAACGGTTACAGCCTGGAAACCGAACAAGCTGCAGGCAGCGAATTTACCAGGGTATCATATCCCGGAGAAAGTGAATATCATGACCATGGCAAACCCGAACTGCCCAGCTTCAGTCGCCTGCTGGCTATCCCCGATGCTGATGATGTTTCTTTCGAGATTATAGATTTGCGTTATCAGTCTGTTGAAGATCTGCTGGTTTATCCTCAGCAGGAGATAAACGAATATGGTATACCGATAAATTTTACGATTGATCAAGAATTTTATACCCGTGACCAGTTTCACCCCGAAAATCCAGTAATAATGGGAGAACCGGCTGTGATTCGGGGCTTGAATGTTGTAAACCTGATTATCAATCCTTTCCAATACAATCCTGCCACCCGGGAATTAAGGGTGATCACCGACCTGGAAATCAGGATGAATACCAGTAATAGAAATGGTTATGAACCGGAGTATCCGGAAAGAAAACTGTCCCGTTTCTTCGAACCCCTGTTCGAAGCCACCATTCTGAATTACGGAGATATCCCCACCCGGGACGGAGAATTCCAGCAGCCTTCTTATCTCTTCATTTATGCCAGTTCTTCCCTGCTCAATCTTACGGGCGGATATGATCTGCAGGACGTTATCGACTGGAAACGGCAGAAGGGATTCGAAGTGAATATTGCCAGTATAACGGAGACAGGAAGTTCAACCACTTCCATCAAAAACTATATTCAGAATGCCTATGATAACTGGGAAAATCCGCCCGAATTTGTCTGCCTGGTCGGAGACCCGTCTTCCTCCTTTAATATCCCCTGCTACAGCTACAGCTATGGTTCAACCGATCACAATTATGCCATGCTGGATGGTGGTGATGTCTTAGCCGATGTCTTCCTGGGAAGGTTATCGGTCGATTCGGAAAATGACATGAAAGTTATCGCCAACAAGATTCTTGGTTATGAAATGAATCCTTTCTTCGGAGATCCGGACTGGTTCACTAACGTGTGTCTGGTCGGAGATCCCACTTCTTCCGGAGCTTCCACCATCAGCACTTGCAAATATATCAAGGAAATGATTCTCGATTACTCGGAAGGTTTCACTTTCGATGAATATTACAGCGGTAGCGCCGGCTCATTTTTCCAGAACAGCCTGAACGGCGGAGCCAGCTATTTTGCTTACCGGGGCTATATCGGGATGAGCGGGATACCCTCTTATATCGGCAGTTTGAACAATGGCTGGATGATGCCTTTTGTAGCCTGCCTGACCTGCGGCACCGGCGGTTTCGACGGTGAAGCCCATTCCGAAACTTTCCTGGAATCTGGTACCGCCACCCTGCCCAGCGCCGCTATCGGGGCTGTGGGTACGGCAACTTCGTCCACCCATACCTGCTTTAACAATGCTGTAACCTCCGGCATGTTCCACGGTTTATTTCAAGATCACATTTACAGTATGGGCGCTTCTCTGGTCAGAGGCAAACTGGCTCTGTATGAAAATTATTACGGTTCCCTGGGCCAATCTGCAGCCGAACCCTTCTTCTACTGGAACAACCTGATGGGAGATCCGGGTCTGGAATTATGGACGGGGCTTCCTCAGCCGATTTCAGTGGTTTACGATGCCAATGTGCCTATCGGCACCAATTACCTGCAAGTTTATGTTGAGGACAGCAACGGTATTCCCTTAATCAATGCCTGGGTCACAGCTTTAAATGATAATATGGATTTATTCGCCACAGCTTTTACTGATGCTTCCGGATTTGTCTATCTGCCCATTCAGGCCAATCAGTCCGGACAGGTCAATTTAACCGTAACAGCCCATGATAAGGTTCCTCATCTGGGAAATTTCACAATTATTCAGTCCAATTATTTTGTCAGTGTAAACGATGTTACAATAGATGACGATAATGAGGGCAGTTCTTCCGGGAACAGCAACGGGTTGATCAATCCCGGAGAAAGTATTGAATTAACGGTTGATCTGCAGAATTTCGGGGTGGCCCTCATCGAAGGTGTAACGGGGACTATCTACTGCAATCAGACCGGAATATCTGTCCCCGGTGCCAATGCCTCTTTCGGTGATATACCGGTAGGCGGCATCGTCAGCAGTGAGGATGCTTTTGTTTTCACCGTGGCTCCCGATATGCTGGGTGGCACTGAAATTATATTGAATATACAGATCGCCAGTACCACCGGGCCGACCTGGACTGACCGTATCCCGCTTTCCGTACGCGGACCCTACCTAGAAGTCCTCAGTTATTCTGTTTTCGGCGGCGGCAGCAACAATATCATCGATCCAGGAGAGACTGTTGATCTGCAGGTAGTACTCCGTAATTCCGGCCAGACGATAGTTTACGACCTGGAAGGTGAACTCTGGACCAATGATGAACGTATCACCATTAATGACAGCAATGGTTCTTTCGGGAC
>JAFGEH010000099.1 GCA_016931665.1 Candidatus Cloacimonadota bacterium
ATTTCCTTTAAAACTCTCTTTTCTGAGATGAATTCCAGGGTGAAAGGTGAAGGAAGTTTCAGCATCTTGAAGTCCAGAGCCGGAGATAACTTGATGAGTATATTCGGGGTCAGCTTGCCAAGCTTTAAGATCTCTGACAAAGTTGGTGACCCGAATTCCGGAGAGATCTGCCTTGTGCCCTGCGGCCGCCGGTCCGGATCAAGATAAATCGCCTCCACCGGCTGAGAAAAATCTCCTGCGGACTGTTGGAGGAAAACCACCTGCTCAAGCTGACGTACCCGGCAGTTATAACGAGCGGCAGCCAAACTTTCGGCATCGGTATCCGCGGCATAAATCCTGGTCTTTCCTTCTGCCAAGTGGATCAGGTCGATGCCGATCCCGCAGGTAAGATCGGCTGTTACTTTGAAATTCCGCAGCTTGGAGGCATGATAGGAAGCCAGCAGGCTGGAGGAAGACTGTTCCAGGCCTTTGTCGGTAAACAGGAGTTGATCTGCTTCAGTAATACGCACGGACGCTTTTCTCTGCCGGCGGATCATGGTCAGAAGTTCACGGATTGGCTGTCCGGGGTGGGAGTTAATCAAACGCTGAATCTGACTGGCAGAAAGGTTATCATACTCCTGAAGATATCTGAAGAAATCTCGGTTACGGGGTATACTCAGGTGTTTTGACAATTCTTCCAGATTCAATGTAACCACTCTGGAGAGCCTGGTTGTTCCTGATCCTGTTATTTAATCAGAATACACTTTCTGGTTTCAATCTCCCGGGAATCGGCCTTGAGTTGGTAAAGATAAATACCGCTGGCCACCTTCTGATTGTTGTTATCCCGGCCGGTCCAGGTTATTTCATACCTGTCTTGCCGGTTTTCAGGTGTAAACTGGAAAGATTTGATCAGCTGCCCTTTGATATTATAGATCAGTATCTCTGCCTTTTCCGTATCCTGGGCTAGGGAGAAAGAAATACTGGTATGCGGATTGAAAGGATTGGGATAGTTCTGATAAAGTCGGGAGGCGATAACGGGGGCGATATTATCTTCGGAATCAAGAATCTGATTATCTCCATAGAATCCGGTACGCAGGTAATTCCCCCGATAAGTTCTCCAGGGGATTTTCTCACCTTTCGACAGCTTGATATCGAGCATCAGAACACCTCGGGAGGCACCGCTTACGATCTCGTAATCATGGTCACCATCGAAATCATCAATACTGGCTGGTGTGGAACCACTTAGCATGGCCGGCACGGGGGCAAAATCAAATTCCGTTCCGTCACTGTGGAAGGCAAAGAGGATATTTCCCGTGGAAAGAGCCAGCAGGTCTATGTTATCATCGTTATCGATATCAGCTGCCAGGGGAGGATTATTAAACTGAAACCCTGTACTCACCGGCCAGCCTGCCAGATCCAGGCCATTCTGATCCACAATATGGAAATAACCGTTCGTAGTTACGAAAGCTATCTCCAACTCGCCATCGCTGGTGATATTGGCCAGAACCGGTGAGCTGGCGATTCTTCCCGTCAGCTGTTTTTCAGCCAGTGTCTCCCCGGTTGGAGAAAGAACATGCAGTTTATTATCGCAGGTCCCCAGAGCAATTTTCAGGTTGTCCAGAACGACGGGTGCTGCGCAGATTCCACTGGATAACTCACGGGGGAATCCCGGTAGATAGGTCCCATTTCCGGTAAAGACATGCAGAATACCATCCTGGGTTCCGATCAGTATTTCCTTACTGCCATCCTGATTCAGGTCAGCAGCCGCCATTTCAGCTACAGAAAGAAAATCCAATTGAACCGGAAAGCCGGTGAGCAGATTGCCATAACGATCCAGCACAATGAGTTGCTTATCGATCCCGAAACTGATAATATCAAGTTGCTGATCTCCATTCACATCGGCCAGCACCGGAGTGAGTATCTGCTGCATGCAGTCGCAATAGCAGAACAGGTAATCACCATCAGCATCCAGCGCATAGATTTTTCCTGATTTGCTGGCCACCACCAGATTCTGGGAGCCGTCATCATCCAGGTCGGCCAGGGCAGCACTGCGCCAGATATCTTCCTCAAAAGTCCAGGGATAACCGGGATATTCGTCCCCATCCAGATTCAGCAGATGAACGTTGGTGAGGATATCCAGAGCCAGAACTTCCCGATTGCCGTCATTGTTCAGATCGACAAACATGGGATTACTGACAAAGGAGATATCATACATCCATGGCCAGTCATGCTGATTCAGGGATACTTCGAAACCCAGCTCATAACTTCTCCGAAATTCAACTCCGTCATTGACGGGAGCAACAACCTCAATATTATAAGTATATACATCATACTGGCAATTCTGGGGGACATTGACTACGAAGGAGCCGCTGACTGCTGAGGATCCGTTGGCTATATATCCGTAATATACGGAATCCTGCAGGACTTCAATATTCTCATCTTCGAAACTGATCCTGCCATATACGGCCTGAGCATCCGCCCAGCCTTCCAGATTCTGGACAGTTACATAAAGATTGATAGTTTCCCCGGGGTTGGCGATCTCATCGCCGTCACCCTGAAAATCTTCAAAACTGCTGTCCACTGGCTGCAGAAAGGGGAAGTTACCATTAGTTTCTTTAACTGCTACCGAAGGATCGCCAAAGACAACCAGTTCATAATAAACCCAGCGCATAACACCGTACTGGATGGCAGAATTGATCAATTCTTCGCGGGAATACTGCAGGGCATTACCCAGTTCCCGGATATTCTGGTCATAGATTCCTTCAAAGAAAGCGATATCGTAGAACTGTGAGGCACCATTAGTATTACCGGGGGAATACCAGCCATAACGGGTATTGCCTACGAAGGCATACAGACCATTGGTGGCGATCACCATATTTTCTGCCACAGATTCACCGGATCCGCTGGTATTTTCATCGAAAGCTGCCGGGTAACATCCCTGAGTATAGGCAAATCCGTACTCACTGTTGGTGTAGGCATGGGCATCAGGTGAGCCCTGGCCGAAAACCACATTTTCATTGGAATGCCCCATATGGTTGATGATGCTCGCACCGAAATTAATGGCATCTCTTACCGCAGCCGGGCTGTAGGTGCCATCCCGGTCGTAAAGATGGAAAATATGCATTCCGGGGTCGATGATGGGTACAATTTCATCCTTGTAATCTCCACCCCAGGTTAGAGGATTATTATTCAGATTCTCACCCAGCATATAGGCTATATCATCACTTACATTTGCTTGATCCACATAGGAATAGGTTTTGTTGAAAACATTCTGGAATTCTGCCTGCGTTTCGGCTGGAATCCGTCCAACGGCCAGATCAGGATACATGTCCACCTCATCATCATTCTGACCATAGACGCCATTACCGTTGCCATCCCAGTTACCATCCAGATTACTGTAGTAGGCATCACAGGGCAGGTTCCAGTCGTAAGTGCCACCAACCTGGGCATAAACCCCGCGAATGGGAACGATCTCATCATCTCCGCCCAGCAGGACATATTCCAGGGGAGTATCAGTACCGGAGTAGGTTTCATAGGCATCGATAATGAAATTGCGGATCCTGTCCTGATTGTCCAGACCGGTATAATTAGAATAGATATCTGAGGTAAGGAAAACTCCCGTCAGCAGGCCATGATTGTTCTTCCATTCCACAAATTCGTTGAAATAGTCTGCACTTGCTTCATCGGTGATGATTATCATGGAATACGGTTCATCATCTGTAACGAGTTCCCTGTTCACAGGAATAGCTGTTTTAAGGTAACTGAACAGGTCTTCCGGATTGGTGACCATACTGGATATTCTTGATTTCACGGATTCGGAATCCAGCAGTTTCCGGTTCTGAGCCATTGCCACTTGCTCATCGTATTCAGTTTCCCAGGATACTGCAATTCTTTCATGCCATCTGACAGCGCCACTCACGGGATTGTATTGGTAGGGATAAACATTGAGCAGAAGAATATCGTAGCCTTTCCAGCGCTGTACACCTAAAATTTGAAATTCAGATCGGGGGAAGAAGGTGTCCTGTCCGTATACTTCATTATCCTGTAGCGTCTCTATGGCAAAAGCCCCACTGACAGGATTCTGATTCCGGGCGTAATCTATACGATAATCTCCTCTCAGCGTAGAAAGCAGCTGAAGGTCAACTTCGGCGGAAATAAATCTATGCCCCATGGGCAGAATGATCCTGACAGGCAAATAAGGTAAGGCTGGCTGACCCGGTTCCAGCATGACCGGTAAATCGTTACGGAAGGAGTTGCCGGATATGACCGGCTCCGGTACTTCGATAAGTACAGAATGTAGCATAAGGCATGATATAAGAGAAATAAGCGTAACACTGAATCTCATTTTGTCTCCCGATTTTCTGTTTTCATTTGCTGGAAAAACAAAAACATTACTTTTATACGTCAAGTTAATTGTTTGATAGCGGTGAATAACGAAATTTATCCCGTACTCAGGGAATTATTGACAAATAAATGCGCCTTTCGATGTTTTGTCCCGTCGGGATGTAGCGCAGTCCGGTAGCGCGTTCGGTTCGGGACCGAAAGGTCGCTGGTTCAAGTCCAGTCATCCCGACCATGAATATTTTGGCGGAGCCAAAATATTTTAGCAGTTTCTG
>JAFGEH010000100.1 GCA_016931665.1 Candidatus Cloacimonadota bacterium
CAGCCTGATCGAACATCTGTTTAAGAGAAATAGCTGCTATTCCTGAATTGAATCCCCAGGTCATTATCAGAATCAGGTACCAGTTTCTGAATTTACTCATGGCCTGCTTTTTCTCTTAAAAATATTCAGAGAATTCAGGATAAGATATACGCCCAAAACGATAAGCAACACCGGCCAGAGGAAGGATTTCAGATTTTCCAGCTGCCTCAGCCCGGCAAAGATCAGGATAAAGCCCGGAATAAGCGGCCACCAGCTTGTTTTTCCCCGATAGATCAGGTCAATAACATAGATGGCAATAAAACCGACCCCAAGGGCGATCGGGCTGAAATCACTGAATCCAAGGTAGCGTCCGGGTGTAGCCAGCAACCCCAGACTCAGCAGCAGGCAGCCCGGGATCAGGAAGCCATAAGCCTTGTTATGAAAATAACCCGCCAGAAATATCCCGCCCAGCAGGATATGGAACACATTGATGTGACTGATTTGATAAAATTTAAGGCCGAGGATTGCTACTCCCAGGAAAATGAGGATCAATCCCGCCAATATTTTGCCGGCTGAGTTTTTTGCCATACAATCTCCTCTGTTTCTAATCTTCCTGGATATACCCGGTACGGACAATTTGACCGTTCTCAGTATCAATGATTATGTATTTGGGGGTTTTATTAGTAGCTGCTGCAGCTACCTGATATTTTCCAATCCTGCTGGCAGGTGTTTCCACATATTCGCTGCCCAGAATAACCAGGAGCAGAGCCAAAACCAGTATGCCCAGTAGAAAACTTTTTAGATCAATCTTTTTCATTTTATTCCTCCCGTTAAGAATTTATTGCTCAGAATAGTTAATCTGGTAAGCAGCAATAGTATTACCGAAAAAAGTGGGGATAAGCAGGATATCTCTTTCCTGCCAGTAACCGATATCTGCGGTATTGATCGATTCTTCGGTTGTATCAAGCAGTTTGACGGTTTTTCCAGATGGAAGTGTACAGGAAATGATACCAGACCAGTTGGAAGTAAAGATATTCCCCAAACGGTCCTGAAACAGTCCATCAATATTCAAACCGATATTTGCCAGAATTTTTACTTCTTTCTCCTGCAGGTCCACGGTTTTTATTTTACCATCTCCGGAACTGCCGATATACAAAATGTTATCAGCAAAAAAAAGTCCATTAGGCCTGTTCAGACGTTCCGATTCCAGCCATTTTTCAATTTTACCGGAATGTAACCGATAAATTATCCGGCTGTCAGGAGAGGAATCTGAAATGTACACGTTTCCCAGATCATCCGTTACTACATCGTTAAGGAATCTGGAACCAGGAACTTCATACTGCTTGATAATTTTACCTTTATCCAGATCGATACTGATCAGCCGGGTAATATCTGTAACGTAAAGAATCCTTTCATGAATAGCCATCCCTTTGGGCGCATTAAGTCCTTTCACCCATTTCAGATTAACAATTTCGCCCGATTCATTCAGTCTGGAAATAAAGCCATTGCCATCTACAGCCGAACTGCTGCCATTAATATTGCTTACCAGAAAATAACCGGTGACAGGATCACGGATCACAGATTCCGGTACAATCAGTTTAGCCTGGGTTTCCCATAATTTAACTAAAGAAATCTGATAAGTCTGCCGTTGCTGTCCGACCCCGGTAAAAGGAAAGATCAGCAGGCAGATGAACAAAACCAGAATCAATCCCTGCTTTTTCATTATACCACCATTCAGAAGCTTTCCAGAAATTCTTTTGCTTCTCTGTTCAGAACATAACAGGCCGATTTCTGCCCTTTAAAACTATTGGCCCAGGCTTCAAAATAATCGCCAACAAAGATAAAGCCTTCTGCCAGAAATATTGAATACAGGTCAGGATGACTGTCATTGGCATTGCGAAAACCCCGGATCTGCAGGTCCGGTTTCTCGATAAATTCATAGGATGATTGTTTGAGGGAACTGAATATCTCGCGCATTTCTTCAATTTCGATATCAGATAGAATATATTCTCCCACCTGCACGGTAGAATACGCTGGCAATTTTAATCCTCCGGGAGAGCTGCTGCAAGCCACAAAGGCAATTATTAAGAGAGTTGCGAAAAGAATCGGAGCTTTCATCCTTTACCACCTTCAGTCAATTCTTTATGGGCTTTTTGCAGGGCGTCAATGATTTTTATATTCTGAGGACATTTCTCTTCACATTCGCCGCAAGCCAGACATCTGTCTGCCCGGTTATCCGGTTTTAGCCAATTGTAGAATAACCCTGCTTTAGGAATGTCTTCATAAATGATGCCTGTATTGTAGATATCGAACACGGCCGGGATATCAATATTCTGCGGGCAGGGCAGGCAGTAACGGCATCCTGTACAGGGGATGGCGATCCGTTTCAGATAAGCTTCCCGGACCTGTTCAAAAACCATCAGATCTGCATCAGAAAGCAGATTTATGCTGGATTTATCGGCGCTGGCGATATTATCTTTAACCTGATCCAGATTACTCATTCCACTCAATACCAAACCGACTTCCGCCTGATTCCACAACCATTGCAGCGCGGCATCAACATGATTCAGGTCTGAACCTGAATTCTTCCAGATCTCAGATATGTCGGAAGGAGGTTCCTTAGCGAGCTGACCTCCCCGCAGGGGCTCCATTACAATCACGCCAATATCATGGGCATGAGCATATTGCAGCCCTTTCTTTCCAGCCTGATAATCAATATCCATGAAATTGTACTGAATCTGACAGAAATCCCATTCTCCATAAGCATCAATGATCTGCTGGAAAACAGGATACTGATCATGAAAAGAAAAGCCAAGCGAAAAGATCAATCCCTCCCTCTTCTGTTTTTCACACCAGTCCAGCACGCCCAGATCGTAAACTTTTTTCCAGGTTTTCTGATTGAGGGCATGCAGAAGATAGCAATCAATCCACTCGGTCTGTAATTTTTTTAATTGTTCCTTGAAAAAATGATCAAAATCTTTTACCTCATTAACTTCCCAGACAGGCATTTTAGTAGCCAGTTTGATTTTATCCCGGTATCCTTCTTTGAGAAACTCACCGATCACCTCTTCACTCTTACCTTTGTGATAAGGCCAGGCAGTATCCAGATAATTCACGCCATTTTCGATAGCATATTCCAGCATTTCCCGGGTGGCAGAAATATTGATCCGGTCCAGGTCCTGGTCATATGTGGGTAAACGCATAGCCCCAAATCCCAGGGCTGAGGGCTGCCATTCCAGCTTGCCGAGTTTACGGTATTGCATATATTACCTCATTCCTAATTAATCGTTGCTGTCTGAGATATCAGTCATAAAAGTCTTATTGCTATGTTCATAACAGGTGGAATAGCTAAGACTTGCCGCCAGAATGCGACTCATCTGCTAGAATATCCTGCAGGGCTGCCACAAGTAAGCGGGAGAATTCATAACCAAGATGAGATGGTTTACCGGAAAGCCCCGAACCCGGCTTTCTCAGGCAGAGAGGAAGCTCCAGGTGTATACCATTCCAGCTGTCACAGATGATTGTCTTACTCATAGTGGCCTGATAATAGATTTCGGAAAATTTACCGGAAATCTGCAGATGCTGAAGAAGATTGTGTTTACTGCAGCGGGAGTGGAGAGCGGAGGCCAGTTTCTCTGCCAGATAGCTCTTCTCCGCCTTACCGCAGGATATTTCGATATCGTTGCCGGTATTGTTTCCACCATGTCCGTGTATCTCAATGAGGAAGTTTGGCCTCCAGGAGCGGATTATCCTGGTATAATCACTGAACCAGGTCTTATTCACATCAAAGGAATAGTTACAGGCAATAATCAGTGATGCTTTCAATTTCGCTGCCAGGTAGGCGCCCAGGTAACCGGTATTCTCATCGCCGGGGCGAAGATCAGGAGTAGGAAGGTGGCTTGATCCGTAGGGACTATGATGGGGTACGCCCACAACCAGTGGCGAATTGAGATGACGGGCATACAGAAAACTCTGATCCTTTGTCTTCAGCATCTGATTCAGCAATAATCACTCCTTACCAGAATATGCTCCCATATAGATAATACAGCCTGTCAAGGTCAAGAAAAGTTAAAGGTAATTATTCGAAATTACTCAGGAAAATGAAGGATATTCAGCTGGTGAGGCAGTTATAATAACCCTTCCAGAATTTATTCCTAGAAGTACATCGCTCTGTTTATAATTCCTGAACTGGTTGAAGAATAGTTTATAATCAGGCTTTCACATTAACAACAACATTTTTGAATCTGGCAGGAGCAACACCGTGGGAAAGATGCATAGCTTGGCCGGGTTCACCCTTGCCGCAGTGAAAGGTGCCGTGAAATTTCCAGTTTTCTTCTCCGCAGATAGCATCACAGGCTCCCCAGAATTCGGGTGTTATCCCATAGTAAGTAGGTTCCCTGACAATTCCGGAAATTTCGCCATTCTCAATTTTCCAGCCTATTTCCGTAGTAAACTGGAAGTTAAACCGGTTGTCATCAATGCTCCATGTCTTGGTAAAATCAATATAATAACCATGTTCTGTGTTTCGGATCAGGTCATTCAGGCTGCCGTTACCGGGAGCCAGGCAGAAATTGGTCATACGGATTAAAGGAATATCATCCGCAAAAGAGGCCATCATATTGGAAGACGGGCTCAATCCCAGCAAGGGGGCATTTTCCTGAGAGGTCTGCTGCCCTACCAGTATCCCGTTTTTTACGATATCCACCTTTTGCCCGGGTGTGCCTTCGTCATCTACCAGATGGAATCCCAGACCACCCTGGTCTGTACTGTCACTGTAAATATTTACCAGATCCGAACCATAGCGGAAATTACCCAGCATAACCGGCTTGATAAATGTCTTTCCGGCGTAGGAGATTTCCTTGCCAAAAATACGGTCAGCCTCGGTAGCATGTCCCACCGATTCATGCAGCTGCAGGGCCAGATGGCCTCCCCCGATGATGATGTCGGCCCTTTCTTCTTCTATACGGGGGGCCGAAAGGAGATCAATAGCCTCTTTGATTATCGTTTCAGTGTTTTCCGGCAACTTTTCCCGATGTACTATTTCAAATCCGCCCCGATAACCGTTCATGTGTCCCGGCCAGGTACGGCAGAGTGCTTCGTTACCTTCTGCAGCCAAAACGTACATCATGGGCATGGTATCGTAGACTAGAGAATCTACAAAAGATCCTTCCGTGTTGGCATAGATCTTGTATTGGCGGTAAAATTCCGTATAAACGTAGGAATAGACTATTTTATCATTACCCACCAGCTGACTGGCAATCTTCTGATGATAATCTATTTTATACTTGTTATCCATGGCAAAGGGATCTTCCTCGGGCTGAAAGACATAGCTTTTCGTCACCGGCTCCTGACGCCGGTAAGCAGCCGGTTCCCGGCGGAAAGATGCACCTGATCTAGCATTATAAATGGCTTTTTTGATTGTTTTATCGATCTCATTATCAGTCAGGATTTTCGTTCCGGCAAATCCCCAGCAGCCGTCGATCAGAACCCGGATACCCAGAGCACTGGCATCCAGCTCGGAATCAAAGGATCGCAGAATGCCTTTTTCAAAATATATCATTTGCTGATCTGTTCTGGTAAACCTGACATCAGCGAAAGTAACATCCGGAAGATCTAGCTTATTGATAATCCTTTTTATTATATCTTTCATTCTAACTCCCTGAAAAGTGATTTTTCCGATGGAAGATCATACTGTTCTGGTCGAGGAACTGATCTGGAAACCCTGCACCAGGACATGAGGCATTTTTACACTGGAAATTCCGAATTCACCATAATTGCTGGAATAGGGGACAGTGTAAGCCTGATTTTCGATTTCGGCGATTCCATTAATTATATCGGCAATCTTTTCTGTAAATCTCAGGTTATTGACAACTTTGGTCAACCTGCCATCCTCGATGAGGAATGTGCCGTCTCTGGTTAGACCGGTAATTGAGGTTTCCTTGCGATTAATGAAATTCATATAATGCAGGCTGGAAATATACAACCCTCTTTTAACCGAACCCACCAGTTCTTCCCAGGTCTTATTGCCGGTTGACATGACCAGGGCGGCTCCCTCGGCACCGTTCTTTTCCATTTTCAGCTTACGGCCGTAATAATTATCGACCAGGAAGTTTTTGAATACACCATTCTCAATCAGGAAGGTTTTCTGGTAGAGATGGCCGTCTCCGTTATAATCGAAATTGATCAGATCAGGATGCTCTGGATCATCGATCAGAGTGATCTGGTCCGGGAAGACCTTCTGGTTCAGTTTGCCTTCAAAGAAACTCTGCCTGCTGTCCAGGCTACGGGCAGTCAGGCTGCTTTCCAGATAATTCCAGAATTCTCCGATACAGCGGGGAGCCAGAACAACATCATATTCTCCTGGTTCCACATCGATTACTTCGGACTGGGCAGCCTTGACTTTAGCGGTAATATTTTTGGTGAATCTATCCAGATTGAAAGTATTGAAATTCTCTCCTCCGTACGCTTCCAGGACGGTTACTTCATTTTTTTGTGAAACTGCTTTCACTTCCAGGAAAATGGGAGAGCTGATTTCCCTTTTGTTAATCCCGTTGCTGTTTATGATATAAAGAGTTTTAAAGTTACAGATGAATGTCCCGAAAATCCTGAAATCATATGGTTCCAGAGCTTTGGCTATCTGATTGAGTATCTCCAGCTTATGTTCCAGGTTAACCTTGATGATATTATTGCTTTTTTCCCGCTCTGATGACCGCTGTTCATCATCTTCCAGATCAATAAAATCAGGATCTTCCGGTAATTGATCCACTATCAACCTGGCTTCTTCGATCTTCTCCTGTAATTTATGAAGGTCCGGATTATATATTGTAAATGAGTATGATTTTTTCCCTTTATAAAGGGTGGTACTCAGAGAAATGGAACTTTTCGAGATATTATAATTGATCTGGCTTTGATAAAACCTCAGGAAATCTGTTTCCCAGTAGCGATAATGGAACTGAAATTTCAGATCCGCATAATCGGAACAGATCTTGACCAGTTCATCTTGGAAGTTCATAAAATCTCCTTTCATTCAGTAAACTTGTGCCAGTTGAAATTTCACCATTTTCTTGTAAACCAAAAATTGCATTAGGAAATAAATAGGCAATATTTAATCGCACTGGAATTCCAACCCTGCCACGACCGCTTCTATGCTATCCGGCGACTCAGAATCGGTAAGGATGATTAACGTTGACAAATATCTTCATATATTATTAAAGATAAACAAAAAAAGTCAAGGATGAGGATGAAAAATATCGATCTGCACATACATACCAGCTACTCGGATGGCCTGTTATCTCCTGCCGAAGTTCTGGCTCTGGCAGCTGAAAGAAAACTGGATGTGATCTCAATTACCGACCATGATACTCTGGACGGTTATCGCGCAGCTTCTGAATTTATCGGAGATTTTCCCTGCGAACTGATTCCGGGAGTCGAGATCAGTACCAATTATCAGGGAGCGGATATTCATATTCTGGCCTACGATTTCAATCCCCTGGACAAGAAGTTGAATTCCTTGTTACAGACTATCCAGAAAGGCAGGTTTGTCAGGGCTCAGAAGATAATCCAGAAACTCAGTTTTCTGGGCATCGGCATTGATTTCCGAAGAGTCCGGAAACTGGCCGGGAATAATGATCTTATTGGCCGGCCCCATATTGCCCAGGCTCTGGTGGAAGCCGGATACTGCCGGGACAAACAGGAGGCCTTTGATAATCTGATCAATAATGAAGGACCCGCCTACTGTCCCAAGCCCACACCTTCACCCAAGAAAATCATCAAGACAGTTAAGAAAGCCGGCGGTATAGCTGTGGTAGCACATCCCTATACTATCAAGAATGATGATCTCTTGAGAGAAATTATTACGATGGGGCTATCCGGATTGGAAGTTTATTATGCCAAAGCCAATGCTGAAACAGTCAACCATTATGAACGGATTGCCCTGGAATATAACCTGATCAGGACGGGGGGCAGCGATTTTCACGGGGATGAGCTGGATTTGGAATTATTCGGACGTATTCCCGTACCCGAGCTTGTTCTGGAAGAAATCAAGCGGCGTCTGAACTGCCAGTTGCCGGCCGCGAGCAATCAGGAGAAGATATGGGCTATGGAGTGAATTTTCAGGATATAAACAAGCAAAAGGG
>JAFGEH010000101.1 GCA_016931665.1 Candidatus Cloacimonadota bacterium
CAAGGTTACCCATATTGACTGGATGAAAGCCATCCACATCCTTGGCAGGGTCGATCTGCATGTTCAGAGCTTCCTCATCGATATGAGTCGGCAATGGTTTCTGGATCAGGATACCGTTGATAGCCGTGTCCTGATTCATAACCGTTACCATCTCCAGAAGATCCCTGTTATCAATATTCAATTCCAGGGTAACCAATTCGACCGTGACTCCCACTTTGCCACCCTGTTTAACCAGATTGTTTATATAGAAGGAGGCCGCCGGATCCTTACCGATCTGGATGATCTTCAAAACCGGAAGCAGTCCCTTTTCAGAAATTATCTCCCTTAAATCACTGTATATTTCCTGAATTAATGGTTTGGCTGTCAGAAGTTTCATTCCGTAACCTTTCTTCGGATCCTGAGAATCGAAAGGGCTTTGCCGGTATCGCTATCGATATCAATCAAAACCGCATTTATCTGCAACCCTTCCTCTGCCACCTCATACCGGATGGGCATACCGGTGGTCATCTTCTCCAGGATGATCTCCTTCCTGATCCCGATCACGGAATCATGGGGACCCGTCATGCCAACGTCGGTTATATAGGCTGTACCACCGGGAAGGATTTCCTCATCCGCAGTCTGAATATGAGTATGCGTTCCGATAACCGCACTGACAGAACCGTTCAGGAAATGGGCCAGAGCGCGCTTTTCAGCAGTAGCTTCGGCATGTATATCAACAATTATACTATGTGTTCTTTCTTGAATGTCAGGCAGGATCCTGGCAGCAGTTTCAAAGGGTGAATTTGCTGCTCCCATGAAGGCCTGGCCGATCAGGCAGAATACAGCCAGAACCGGTGTTCCTTCGGACTGAAAAAAATAAACGTCGGTACCCAGTGCCTGCTCCGGATAATTCATCGGTTTGAGAATCCGGGGTTCCCGGGGCAGATAGTCTTTTACCCCCTGTTGATCCCAGAGATGATTACCGCTGGTTAACAGGTCAACTCCAGCATTGAAAAGGGCATTAGCGGTTTTTTCCGTCAGGCCTCTTCCCTGAGCTATGTTCTCTCCATTGGCAATACAGAAATCAACATGGAATTCTTCCCTGAGATATGGCAATTGGTCGGCGACCAGATTTCTGCCCGGTTTACCGAAAACGTCTCCCAGAAATAGGATCTTCATTATTTGGCTATTGCTGTCTGTCTTGTTTCCCGGATAACCATCACCTTGATCTGGCCGGGATACTGCATTTCCTGTTCAATTTTTCCGGCGATATCGGAAGCGATATAGGAAGTCTTTTCATCATCTACTGTGCTGGGATCAACTATAATGCGAAGTTCCCGTCCGGCCTGAATTGCATAGGATTTACTTACACCTTCTATAGCATTTGCTATTTCTTCCATCTTGGTCAAACGCTTCATATAGGTTTCCAACATTTCTCTTCTGGCACCGGGTCTGGCCCCTGATACAGCATCACTTATCTGGGTTAGAACGGCATAAACACTTTGATATTCAACTTCTTCATGATGTGCTTCAATAGCATTGATCACAATCTTGCTTTCCCCGTTTTTTCTGGCCAGATTAGCACCCAGTTTGGCATGAGAACCGTCATATTCGTGGTCTACAGCTTTCCCGATGTCATGCAGAAAGCCACAGCGGCGTGCTAATTCCTGATCCAGACCCAGCTCAGCAGCCAGGATTCCGCAGACCCAGGCAGCTTCCAGAGAATGCTGCAGAACATTCTGGCCGTAACTGGTTCTGTATTTCAAACGACCCATCAGTTTTACCAGATTGGGTGAAATATTATGAATATTTGTTTCCATACAGGCTTTTTCACCAATCTGCATGATGTTGTCATTCATTTCTTTAGTGGTTTTTTCAATAACCTGTTCAATACGGCCGGGATGAATCCTGCCGTCGGTGATCAATTTCTCCAGAGCTAGACGGGCTACTTCCCGGCGTACCGGATCGAAAGCGGATAACACCACTGCTTCCGGGGTATCGTCAATGATCAGATCAACCCCAGAGAATTTTTCAAAGCAGCGGATATTCCTGCCTTCCCGACCTATGATCCGCCCTTTCATTTCCTCGTCAGGCAAGGACACAACCGAGACGGTGGTTTCAGAAATATAATCCACTGCTATTCTCTGCATGGCTGTGGAGAGTATCCCTGCCACCAGTTTGTTGGCATCCAGTTTTGTCTGTTCTGCGATCTGCCTGATTTCCTTGGCGGCCTCGTTACGAGCTTTGTTTTTCAAATTATTCTTAAGTATCTGTACAGCTTCTTCGCGGGATAAACGGGCTATTTCGGAGAGCTTGGCATTCTGCTGTTCTATCAGGCTGGTAAGCTCGTCATTACGTTTTTTGAGATCCACTTCCTGTTGCTTCAACTTCTTTTCGAATTCCTGCAGATTCCCATCTTTGCGGTCCATAACTTCCAGACGCTTATCCAGACTGGAAACTCGTTCATTGTACTCCTTTTCTAGAGTATGCAGTTCCTTCTTGCGAAGGTTTATCTCTTCTTCGTATTTCTTCTGGGTTTTGTACCATTCTTCTCTGGCTTCCAGTATGGCTGTTTTTTTCAATCGTTCGACTTCCTGCTGGGAGTCATCAATGATCTTTTTCGCTAATTCAGTAGCCCTCAGAATATTTTTGTTATCACTCGTTTTTTTGATAAAACTCAACAAGAAGGTCAGAAGAATTCCCAGGCAAAATGCACCTGCTCCTATCAATATATATATTAACATTTTATCCTCTCTTTTCTATAAATTTAACCCGCGGTACCGTGTACTATTGTTTACTCGAACCCTTTTTAAGGGTGGAAATCTACCTTGTTTGCTTTACAGATCCGGATCGTGTCCGGCTTGTGCGCCACAAATGGCTCGACTTCCTACTATTTTTCAGTTCAGAAACAAAAATAACACGAATACCGCAGGCTTTCATAATTCACTTTCTATATGGCCCAGCAGTTTGTTCAACTGCTTGAACTCTTCACTTAATTTACAATTGGCGGCCTGTTCGTTCTCATATTTCTCAAGCAGGCTAAGGGTATAGAGAACGAATAACTTCAATTGATCGACAGTATTGAACTTTGCATTCAGTTCCTTTAACTCATTATTCAGTTCTTCCGCTCTCTGCTGAATTTGCTCGGGCCGATCGCATTTCAGATAATATCTACGCCCAAGAATTTCCACTTCCACAGTTTTCATTGTCCCTAAAGCTCGTCGATCTGGCCCAGTATATTGTCTATCTTGCTTGCTGCTTCCAGATTGTTATGTTCCAGCTGGCTGATTCTGGACTGCAATTTATTCAGCTCGGATTGCAGAAGAGAATTTTCTTCCTGCATTTGTGCCAGCTGTTCTGTAAGTTGCTCAGAACGTCCGTTATCTGCATCGAATCTGGCCGAAAATTCAGAATTTTTTTTCTCGAGTTCTGTTTTCTCAACCACCAGATCTGCATATTTACTTTTCAACTTAGTATAATTGTTAATCAATTTCTGAACTTTTTCGTCCAGACTCAGTTCACGACTTTCTTCCATTATCACCTCATCTCAATCTGAAATTCCTTTTGCAGCATCTCAATTATCAATTTAATAATACCATTGATAAAATCATCAGTCAAGGTTTTTGTGGGAGAATTGAATACCAGGTTAAAGCTGAGGCTGCGGTGTCCTTCAGGTATATTCTTACCTGTAAATTCATCAAATAGTTGGACCTGTTTGATCACCGCTGGATCAATACTCCTGATACTCTCTGCGATATCAGCCAGGGTATATTTGACTGGTACAATGAAGGATATATCCCTCAAAACAGGTGGATAGCGCAGAATCTCGCTGTAATTCGGCACACTCTTCCGATGACAGCTCAGAATATCACTCAAATTGATCTCAAAAGAATATACAGCCTTGTTCAGATCATATTTCAAGCCTATTTTTGGATCCAGGCGACCTAAGCTGGCAATTTTCTTACCCTGCCACAAGATATCAGCCGCCTGACCGGGTAAATAATATGATTCGGAAGATCTGACAGTTTCAGAACCCGATAAATCAAGATATTCCAGGATATCCTCAACAATACCTTTTACATAGAAAAAATCCACTTCCCGGTCTTTTCCCTGCCAGTACACAGGATATTGATAGCCGCAAAGCAGGCCGCAAATCTGATATCTTTCCTCGGCAGCTTTTTGATCTCCCCGGTTATAAACCTTGGCTAATTCAAAGAGTTTAAGATCTTTCTGCCCATGATTAATGTTAAATAATGCGGTTTTTAAAAGATTAGGCAGCAACAGAGACCGCATTATGGAAAAACTTCTACCCAGGGGATTTTTCAAAGCAATTGTGTTACGCCGCAGATCATTTTCCGGTATTTCCAGCATATCCAGATCCAGTGGGTCACCGAAACCCCAGTTGATGATTTCCAGAAAATCATTCTGTACCAGAATATCTTTGACCCTGCGCCGGGAAAAAATACTTTCCCTGTCCATGATTTTGCTTGGTTTCAGTAGTGTAGGAAGATTATTGTACCCGTGCAGTCTCATGATCTCTTCGATCAGATCGATCTCTCTTTCCAGATCCTGGCGGAAAGGTGGAATTTCAAAGACCATGTAGCCGGGTCCAGATTCGATATATCTTAGTTCAAGTCTCTCCATGTATGAGCGGATCAGCTGGTCTGAAATATCAACAGACAAAATTTGCTTAACCCTGGATGGCCGAAGCTGAACACAATCTGGCTGATACCCTGTCGGATAAGAATCAAGTTTCCCCTGGAGCAGATTTCCGCCAGCTAATTCCAGAATCAGAGATGCTGCTCTGCGGCTGGCAACATCAGCGGTTTCAGCGGATAACTCCCTTTCAAAGCGATAGGATGAATCTGTAGCAATATTGTGCCTGAGAGCTGTTTTCCTGATTGAGGAATAAAGGAAATTAGCAGCTTCCAGTACTATGGTAACCGTATCAGAAGTAATGTGAGAATTCCTTCCTCCGATCACACCTGCCAGAGCTATAGGTTTCTCAGTATCGGCAATCACCAGATCATCTGCTGCCAGTTCGTAATCTTCATCATCCAGGGCTGGGAAAGGTTCAGCAGCCCGGGCTCTACGTACTACGATTTTATTCCCCTGAACCCTGTCATAATCGAAGGCATGCAGAGGATGTCCGTACTCCATCATTACGAAATTGGTGATATCAACAATATTATTGATGGGACGCAATCCAACCGCCAGAAGTGCCTTTTTCAGCCAGTCCGGAGATTCGCCTACCCTAACCTGTTCGATAACTCGGGCTGTATAACGTGGGCACAGCTTGGATTCATGATTTTCCAGTTCCAGCACATCTTTTACAGACTTTTCAGTTTCCTGCAGTTTGATTAGAGGATAGCTAAATTTTTTACCTCTCAGGGCAGCCAGATCACGGGCAATCCCTATCATACCCAGAAGATCGGGACGATTAGGTGTTATCTCGGTGTCAAATATGATATCCTGTAACTCAAGATAAGTGGCCAAATCAACGCCCAGAGGAGCATCTTCAGGTAATACCATTATCCCTTCATGATTGTCCGATATACCCAGTTCCTTTTCAGAACAGATCATCCCCAAACTTAATTCGCCCCGGATTTTTACTTTTTTAATTTCTATCTCATTTAATTTGCATCCCACGGGCGCCAAGGCAATTTTCTGTCCGACAGCACAATTGGGCGCACCACAGACGACCTGTTTTATCTCCTGGCCGTCGTCAACCTGACATACTGATAATTTATCGGCGTCAGGATGATTTTCCTTACTGATTATTCTGGCTATAATGATTTGTTTAAGTAATTTGCCAGGATAATGAACAGCTTCAACCTCTATTCCTCCAAAGGTCATGATATCAGCCAACTCCTGAGCCGAGCATCTGATATCGGTATAATTCTGTAACCACTGATAGCTGACTTTCATTAAATTCCCCGGATTTTCCTATCTGAATTGCTTCAGAAATCTCACGTCGTTCTCAAACAACAATCTCATATCAGGTATATTATATTTTACCATGGCGATCCGATCGATTCCCAAACCGAAAGCATAACCAGTAAATTTTTCGGGATCGATACCGATCATCTGAAAGACATTCGGATCTACCATGCCTGCACCTCCCATTTCCAGCCAGCCACTGCCTTTACACAAATTACAGCCGGTACCCAGGCATTTCACACAACGGATATCCAATTCCGCACTGGGTTCAGTGAAGGGAAAGTAATGAGGCCGGAACCGGGTATCGATAGTCTCGCCGAACATCCTGCGGACAAATTCCTGCAGAACATCCCTCAGTTGAAGGAAAGTAACTCCCACATCAACCACCAGTGCCTCAACCTGATGAAACATTGGAGAATGAGAGGCATCGTTCTCATTCCTGTAACAGCTGCCGGGAGAGATTATCCTAATGGGAGGTTTAAATTTCTCCATCACTCTGATCTGAACGGTAGAAGTTTGAGTTCTTAACAAGACATCATTATCGATATAAAAGGTATCAGAGAGATTACGGGCTGGGTGGTCTGCCGGAGTATTCAGGGCATCGAAATTGTGAAATTCGTCTTCGATATCGGGTCCTTCTGCAATATCAAATCCCATGGACAGAAAAATATCCTCAATTTCCTGCCAGGCAAGAGTGATGGGATGCAGGGAACCTTTGCCAGATCTTTTTCCTGGCATAGTAATATCGATCTGGGAGGCAGCGAGTTCTGACTTATATAATTTCTCCTGCAGAAGAAGCTGATGTTCTTCTATCAGATCGGCTACTTTCTGTTTGGCTTCATTAACAGCTTTCCCGAACGCTGGTCTCTCTTCGGGTGGAACCGATCCCAGCTGTCTGAGCAAAGCCATGATCAGACTTTTCTTTCCCAGGTAACGGGCTTTAACCTGCTGCAGGTCATGAAGAGTGGAAGCATCCCTGATATCTTGCAAGGCCTGCCTGAAGATCTGTTCTAATTCGGCTGTCACGATTTTATCCCGGATCAATCCTGTTTCTTGGCGATTTCACAAAGCCTGGCGAAAGCCTCTGCATCATTAAATGCCAGATTGGACAGGATTTTACGGTCAATTTCTACATTTGCCTTTTTCAAACC
>JAFGEH010000102.1 GCA_016931665.1 Candidatus Cloacimonadota bacterium
CATCAACCCATGAATCCGTCGGAGGCCGGACACAGCCCTTGAACTCGATATCCTGGGATGGCACGGATAATGAAAACAAGCCTGTTTCTTCCGGTATCTATTACTGTTTTCTGCAGCAGGAAGGAAAAACACTGGCCTCTGTAAAAATGATCCTGCTCAAATAGTTAGGAATCAGAAGGAAGTGCTTAAATGAAAACTCAAATCATACTGATATTAATATTTTTAATGCAGATCAGCCTTTTCTCCCAATCAGCTTCGGCGCCCGACGCAGGTACTGGGTCTGTAGAAAATCCCTACCAGATATCATCTCTGACAAACCTCTACTGGATAGCGGCGGAAGACTCTGTTGTACCGGTTCCGAACCGGGAAACACGCTGGTCTGCGCACTATATTCAGTTGGCGGATATTGATGCTGCGGAGACGGCAGGGTGGTTTGCCGGGCAGGGCTGGAGCCCGATAGGCTACCATTACGCCTGGAATAATAATCAGCCTTTCTGCGGCACCTATAATGGACAGGGATACGCAATTCAGCACCTGTACATCAACCGGCCGGAGACAAAATCGCTCGGATTGTTCGGTTATGCGGATTATCCAGCTGTCATATCCAACCTCGGTGTCACCGATGTCAATATCACGGGTGAAGAGAAGGCAGGAGGATTAGCCGGTTTCATAACTAACAACAGCAGTATAGAGAACTGCTACAGTACAGGCTGGATATCCGGCTCCCAACATGTGGGGGGGCTGGTAGGAATAATTACTTATTCCTCTCTGATCATCGATTGTTTCAGCACCTGCAACGTAACGAACAATAACTGGTCTACCGGAGGATTGATCGGTTCTGCGGCAGATTCCGAGATCCTGAACTGCCACACTGCCGGTAATATTCAGGGGATGAACTGCTCCGGCGGGATTATCGGTGAGATCTATAATTCATCTCTGTCGAATTGTTTCAGTACAGGCTCTGTCACGGGCAGTGAAATGACTGGTGGGTTGGCCGGACTCTGTGAGCATACTCAGATCGATCGTAGTTTCAATACGGGTGAAATCAACGGCAGCTCAATGGTAGGAGGACTGACGGGTTATCTGAACGATCTGTCCTGGCTCACTGGCAGTTACAATTCCGGTAACGTTAACGGAAATGACATGTTGGGTGGTTTATTCGGCATGGATAATTATTCCGCTATCACCAACAGTTACTATAACTATGAAGAAGTTCTTCTGAACAATGAACTTACGATCACTGCCGGTGCCCTGGATGCCGCCTTGTATAATGACTGGCAGAGTAACGGACTTGATCTGAATATCAATGATTATCTCGCTTATGACGGCCAGAGTTACTTGATCGGTTCTGTAAATGATTTCCGCAAATTGCTGGCCTTCGCCCAATATACGGGCTATCGTTTTACATTGACGTCAAATCTCGATCTGGCCGGGGAAGTTGGTTTTTATATTCCTTTCTTTAGTGGTGAATTTGACGGGGGAGGCCATATAATAGATAATCTGCACCTTGATCTGGAGGATTTTTCCCAGATTGGCTTGTTCGGCAATGCCTATGAAGCTTACATCTGCAATCTGGGAGTAACCAATGTCAATATCTCAGGGAAGAACAGGACAGGGGCACTGGCTGGCAATACCCATAATGCCTTGATAATTAGTTGCTTCAGCAGCGGTGACGTGACCGGAACAGGTGAGTATTGCGGCGGTTTGATCGGCCGGAGCAATTGTGAATCCGAAGTGATCGACTGCTCAAGTGCCTGTAATGTATCAGGTTATGATAGTGTTGGCGGACTGGCAGGTGCCAATACAGGCTTTTCCAGTCTAAACAGCTGCTTCAGCCGGGGAGCTGTGCAGGGTTCGAATCAGATGACAGGGGGACTGGCCGGCTATATCTGGCATTCCTCGGTAATGAACAGCTACAGCACCGGCAGTGTAACCGGCTCTGAGTATGTGGGAGGCCTGACGGGCTGGACAGGTTTTAGCCATATCTATTACTGCTACAGTGCTAACATCGTGTTAGGCGGACAGGAGACTGGCGGCCTGATCGGGTTTTCCGATGATGAATGTACCATAATGGACAGTTACTGGGATGTGGAAGTATCGGAACAGCCCTTTTCTGCCGGGGGAGAAGACCGTACTACCGAACAGATGACCTGGCCTTATGACATGGATACCTATCAGAATTGGGATTTTGAGGAGATCTGGGCCGAAGATGAGGAATATTCGGTAAATAACGGCTACCCCTATCTGCGTAATTCTATCCTGGTTCCCGCTATTGAACTAACTTTACCGCCCTTTCAGGCAATCAACCTTTTCATTTATCCCAATCCCTTCAATCCAGCCACTACCATCCATTTCACCCTGCCCGATGCATCATCCTCAGCAGAACTATTAATCTTCAACCTCAAAGGCCAGATAGTAAAATCATTCTCTTTGAACCCATCAACCCATGAATCCGTCGGAGGCCGGACACAGCCCCTGAACTCGATATCCTGGGATGGCACGGATAATGAAAACAAGCCTGTTTCTTCCGGTATCTATTACTGTACTCTCCAGCAGCGGGGCAGGGTTTTAGCTACCGCCAAACTCGCTCTTATTAAATAAAATGAGGGAAGAGTGGGAACGATAAGGCCGTTTATTTTATCCATAATCCTGATGCTGGGTTGTCGGAATATAGCCGGAGATGTGCAATTACTCAAACAGCAGGCTCTGGAGTATTTCCGACTGGAACAGTACGGGGAAGCCATTGATCTCCTGGAAGCTGCCCGGCAGGAAGATGACCAGGATGCCGAAATCTATTATTACCTGGGGTTTTTCAATCATTACAAAGCTTACGACAGCCGACCCTTAAGCAGTTACGACGAGAATTATTCCCGGCAGGTCTTTGCTTATCTGGATAAAGCCCTGGAACTGGATCCGGATTACGGAGACGCGAAATATTTCTACGGCGCGGAATGCAGTGCCAATGGCTTACAGGCTATGCAGAACCGTGATCTGGAAAAGCTGAAATATTTCTATCAACTCGCCCGGGAGAAAGGGGCGTTTCCGGACTGGCTGGTCGAATTCGGTCTGAATCTTTTGAATTCCTGCCAGGAAAATGCTATCCTGTTTACGGGCGGCAATGCTGATTTTGATGTCTGCCTCTATCTGCAGCTCCAGCAGAAGATCAGGCCGGATATTACCTTGATTCCCATCGGCAATATCGACCGGCCCTGGTATGTAAAATTCCTGAAAACCGGCCTGGAAAACGGTATCAGGCCAATCTCCCTGAAACTCACCGATAATCAGATCGAAGACCTGCATCCCTTCAAGTGGAAGACTGCTGAGATTGATATCCCCTTATCGGATCAAATTAAAACCTGCCATGAGCTTTCGCCTGATTACCGGATGACAATCAATTTGGAGCCAGATCTGCTTTCCAGCAGGGAACACGCCAAGACGCAGGAAGAGATCCCTTCGCTCAGAACATATCTCAGCCCGCAGAAAGCCATGCTGGTGCAGATCATAGAGGATAATTTCGCCGAGAGGCCTGTCTATATTTCCGGACTGGCGGATCCCTTTTTCTATGAAGGCCTGAACGATTATCTTCAATTCTGTGGCCTGGTCCATCGCCTGTTGCCTACCCGTCTAACAGAAACCGGCCGTGATATAGATCCGGCCTCTCTGGAAAAACTCTTTCGGGCCGGCAATTTCTCGCAACTCGCTGATCTCAGAAAGAATAATATCCCCCGGATAAATAGCCTTATCTACCATTATCATAGATCATTACTGATCCTGGCCGGATATTATTATGAAAAGAGACAATCTGATAAAATTGAAGAACTGGCAGAATTCTACCGCGAGTACCTGGCCATTGGTTTTGATCCGGAGTATGAAGCGGACTGCTTAAGGTATCTGGAGAGGCTTGATCAGGTAGTAAAGGAGGGCACAAGTGAATAAAAGAATCAGACTGCAGAATTTCCATAGGACGGGGATCCTGCAAGCCGCCTATCA
>JAFGEH010000103.1 GCA_016931665.1 Candidatus Cloacimonadota bacterium
CGGGTAGATGATGCGCATCCTGTATTCCGGCAGCAGCCGGGCCAGCTTTTTCTTCAGAGCTCCGAAACCGGAGGTCTGGATTTCGATTAACAGGTCGCCTCTGCGAATATCTGTTATGAATCCTGCTACGAATACTTCCAGTTCATCGCCCTCCTGCGCATACCAGTCCTTGATTTGACGGTGCAGGGTGGATTCATTCCTGATGTTGATTCCTGTTTCCATAGGCCTGAACGGTGTTAATTCCTTCTGGTCAGTTGAATTTAACCGATATCCGGTCCCGTGTTTCGTACTGCAAACCGGGAATTTCCTTCAGATGACGGCTCATATCCTGAGGGGTCATATTCTGCAGTGAGATCATTTTCTTCATATTATCAGTATCCTTCATCATCACATCGAAATCGATATCCAGCAAGGTAACGGTTGAGCCCTGATGAAAGGTGGCATTGGTTTCTTTGATCTTTCCAGCTGTTTCTACCCTGAGGGTAAATCGCATGCCCTGATACAGATTCTGCATCATTTCCATCATCTCCTGTTCTTCTTCCTTATCTATATCCGCTTTGATTTCAGACATATCATCAACCATCAGCTCATCTTCCGCCCCGCGGGGATTATGGATGATCAGTTCAGCTGGTTTCCCCGGTTTAAAACTGAAGGTAATCAGTTCTTTTTCAGTCTGTCCGCTCCGGAACATATCCAGGTCATTCAGAATGGCTCCTCCCAGGCTCGGATCTATTCTCAGAGTAGAAATATCCTGAAAATCATATAAGGCTACATAGCCCAGCATCTTGTTTTCGGTTGCTGCCCTGGCGGACTTAAATGTCACTCCTGCCCCGAAAGCATCCGCATTTTTTCTGAGTTCGTTTTCATCGAAGGCGGATTTTCTACTGCTGCCTCCCATTCCCGGATCGCGCATCAGGATCTTCTGTTCCAGGGAACCGCTGCCATCTTTATTCACCCTGACAGTTGTTTCAACCAGGATACACGATGACATCAACATAGCCATCAGCAGAGCAGATATAAATTTCCAGCTGCAGAATTTCATACAACCTCCTTACTCACGGAATCGGTTCTTAATAGCCTGGGCAAAGAAGAACTGTCAATTCAAATTCCCGGTAATTAAGAAATTGACAGCTTTCCCCACCGGTGGATTTTAGCCAGATAAGTAAATAATATGATACTGGAGTGTTGATGAATCCGGAAATCAGAGTCAGGTTTGCTCCCAGCCCTACGGGATATCTGCATGTAGGAAGTTTGCGGACAGCCCTCTACAATTTTTTATATGCGCGGAGAAACTCGGGTAAATTCATTCTGCGGATTGAGGATACGGATCAATCGCGTTTTGTGGAAGGTGCGGTTGAGAATCTGATCAGTACCATGCAGGCGGTCGGTCTGGAATATGAGGAAGGACCCTATTTTCAATCACAGAGGACGGAGATTTATCAGGATTATGCCCGGCAGCTGATTGAGAAAGGGGCTGCCTATCATTGCTTCTGTACACCGGAAGAACTGGAAATCCGGCGGCAGGAGCAAATCGAGCGGGGTGAAGATGGTAAATACGACGGACGTTGCCTTCTGCTGAGCAGAGAAGAAGCTGCCCACAGATTGCAGCAGGGAGATGCTTACGTAATCCGCTTGCGGGTTCCCCGGGAAGGTGAGATCATTTTTCACGACCTGGTGAGAGAGAAAGTGGTTTTTCCCTGGGATATGGTGGACGATCAAGTGCTGATCAAATCCGACGGATATCCGACCTATCACCTGGCCAATGTGGTCGATGACCACCTGATGCAGATCACACACGTGATCCGGGGTGAAGAATGGCTTTCCAGTGTACCGAAACATCTGCTACTTTACCAGCAGCTGGGCTGGCACCCGCCTAAAATGGCACATCTGCCCCTGCTGCTGAATCCCGACAAGAGTAAACTCAGCAAACGCCAGGGTGATGTGGCAGTGGAAGACTTTCTGAAGAAGGGTATCCTGCCGGAAACCCTGATAAATTTCGTTGCCCTGCTGGGCTGGCATCCGGCCGGTGACCGCGAGATATTCAGCTTACCCGAACTGGTTAATGCCTTTTCTCTGAAAAGGATCAGCAAAGCCGGAGCAGTGTTTGACCAGGATAAGCTGAAATGGATGAACGGCCAGTACCTGCGAAACCTCAACCTGAACATCATTGCTGAACGGGCCAAGGTATTTTTTCAGGAGAAAGGATACCCGATTAATGACCATGAGAAATATCTGAAACTGATAGATTTCGGGCGGCAGAGGGTATCGTTACTCTCTGAGATGCCAGTTGAATTGAAGACTTTCTTCCTGCCCCCGGAATTCGGTGCCGAAGACCGATTGATTCTGCAACAGGAAAAATCCCGCCGGTTACTGGAGTTGTGGGCAGACAAATTGAATTCGGCTAGGCAAATAACGGCGGAAGAGATTACAACTCTGCTGCAGGAAAGTTCACAATTACTGGAGATCCGGGGCAAAGACCTCTATTCCCCGCTGCGTCTGGCTTTATGGGGCAGCTGTCATGGCCCGGATCTTTCCCTGCTGATTGACATACTGGGACGGGAAGAGAGTGTTAACCGTTTGCAGAAGGCACTGAGAGGAGGCAAAGAGTGAAATACTTCCGGAAGATCTGCGGAGATAAATGTTATCTATCCCCGATCAACATTGAAGATGCGGAGCAATATGCCGAATGGCTGAACGATATGGAGGTCGCCACCCGTCTGGTAGTAGCTTCCCAGCAGATCAATGTTTTCAGAGAAAAACAGATACTGGAAGATATGATCAGCAACAACAGCCAGATCTTCGCCATCATTGATCAGGAAACAGACAAACTAATCGGTAACTGCAGTCTGATGCGCATTGATCATCCGGACAGGAAAGCCGAATTCGGCATCTTCATAGGCGACAAGAAATTCTGGAGCAAAGGTTACGGCAGCGAAGCCGCCCGGCTCATTCTGGATTACGGGTTCAACATCCTGAATTTGAACAATATCATGCTCCGGGTTTTCAGTTTCAACCAAACCGCCATCAGAGCCTACGAAAAGGCCGGATTTAAATACATGGGACGCCGCAGACAGGCTTGCATTATTGCCGGCAGAAAATACGATGAAATATTCATGGATATTCTGGCGGAAGAATTCGAGAGTGTATACATTGGTAAATTTTTTCCCGAAGAGGGTTAAGTGAATCTTTTCAGCAGGATCAAAGGCCAGGACAGGGCTATTGACATCTTAAGAAGAGCCCTGCAGCAGGATAAGATCGCCCAGAGTTATCTGTTTCACGGTCCGGAAGGAACAGGCAAATTCACCACCGCTTTTTATTTCGCCATGGCCCTCAACTGCCCGGAAACACTGGAGAACAGACCCTGCGGCGTCTGCAATTCCTGCCGCAAATATCTGGCTTTTTCGCATCCCGATTTCATCTACACCTTCCCCTTTCCCAATCCCAAAAGTGATATCAGTGAAGAAGGAGAGATAAAATCCGAAAAGGACTTAACTGAATATCAGGATTACATTAAGAACAAGCGGGAAACACCCTGGAAGGAATTTTTCTTCAGTAAGAACACCGGCATCCGCATCGGCAGTATCCGCCTGCTGGAGCATCGGATGAGCCTTTCCCCCAATGAGGGCACCCGCAAAGTCTTTCTGCTGGAAGATGCCGACATGATGAACACTCAGGCAGCTAACTCCTTCCTGAAAACTTTGGAAGAACCACCCGGTGATGCCGTGATAATTCTTACCAGTTCAAAACTGAATTCCCTGCTGCCCACCATCATCTCCCGTTGTCAGCAAATAGCCTTCCAGCCAATCGAACGCCGGATCATCGAGGAGGTTCTGCTGGAAAGGGGCAGCGAACCTCTGCCGGCGAGAATGTTCAGCCGGATCGCCAACGGAAATTTAGAAAAAGCCCTGCGGCTGGCAGAGCAGGGTGAGTTTGAAGCCAGAGAAAAAGCCCTGGAATTCATCAGGTTGATTGTGGAAGGTGATGACTTGAAATTTATTGATTTTCTGCAGGATTTCCGGGGAACAAAAAATCTGAACCGTTTACAGGAACTGATATCTCATCTCATCATCTGGGTGGCTGATGTCTCCTGCCTGCAGCATGATCCGGATGAAATCGTTAATCTGGACCACCGCGAACTGCTGGAGAATCTTTACAAACTCAACCCTCAGATCGGGCAGATGAGTTATGAACTGGTGGAATTTCTGGAAAAGATGAACGCCAGACTGGGAGGCTTTGTCAATCAGCAGCTGATCATGCTGGGGATATTTCATAAATTCAGAGAATCGTTTTCCCGATAATATAAATCTGGAAGGAGTACTCAATAATGGAACCGGAAAAGAATACGGAAAGGAAAAAAGAAACATCTTCTCATTTCATCAAGGCGATAATCGATGAGGATAACCGGACCGGAAAGCACGATGGCCGTGTTCATACCCGATTTCCTCCGGAACCGAATGGCTACCTGCATATTGGCCATGCCAAAGCCATCCATCTGGATTTCGGCCTGGCTGAGGAATATGGCGGCAAGTGTAACCTCCGCTTCGATGATACCAATCCCGAAAAAGAGGATATGGAATATGTGGAAGCTATTAAGAAAGATATCCAATGGCTGGGTTATGACTGGGAAGACCGCCTGTATTTTGCTTCGGATTATTTCGATCAGATGTATGAATATGCAGTGCAGCTGGTACGGGAAGGGAAAGCTTATGTCTGCAGCCTGAATGACGAAGAGATCCGGCAATACCGGGGAACGGTAACGGAACCGGGGCGCAACAGCCCCTATCGCGAACGATCGGTTGAGGAGAATCTGCAGCTGCTGGAGAGGATGAAGAACGGAGAATTCCCCGATGGAGCTCATACGCTTCGGGCGAAAATAGATATGGCGCACCCCAATATGAAGATGCGGGATCCGCTTATCTACCGTATCCGGCATACTTACCATTACCGGACTGCCAATAACTGGTGCATCTATCCCATGTATGACTATGCTCATTGCCTGGAGGATTCCATCGAAAGGATCACCCATTCGCTCTGCAGCCTGGAATTCGAGGTTAACCGGCCTTTGTACGACTGGTTCCTGGATGAATTGAGGGTATTCCATCCTCAGCAGATTGAATTTGCCAGATTCAATATGTCTTATACCATAATGAGCAAGAGAAAGCTGCTCCGGCTGGTCAGGGAAGGTTATGTTAATGGTTGGGATGATCCACGGCTGCCTACTCTTTCCGGTTTAAGAAGAAGGGGATATACCCCGGAGAGCATCCGCAGTTTCATGGACCGCGTGGGTGTGGCGAAAACAGAAAGCATAGTGGATTATGCCCTGCTGGAATTCTTTATCCGGGAAGATCTCAATCGTCGTACCCCCCGGGTGATGGCTGTACTCAATCCCTTAAAGGTGGTTATCGACAACTATCCTGAGGATTTAACCGAAGAAATGGAAGCCGTTAACAATCCGGAAGATGCAGCTATGGGTTGCCGCTCCGTTCCTTTCTCGAAAGTCCTCTACATTGAACGGGAAGATTTTATGGAAGATCCGCCCCGGAACTTCTTCCGTCTGGCCCCAGGCCGGGAGGTCAGATTGAGATATGCTTATTTTATACGTTGCGACCGGGTAGTGAAAGATCCCGACAGCGGAGAGATCATTGAGATCCACTGCACTTATGACCCGGAAACGAAGGGTGGTAATGCTCCCGACGGACGCAAAGTAAAAGCCACCCTGCACTGGGTATCTGCGACTCACTCTATTCCCGCAGAGATCAGGCTTTACGATAAACTCTTCCTGCAAGAAAATCCGGAAGATGTAGCCGAAGGTGAGGATTTCCTGACCAAACTGAATCCAGAATCAAGGAAGATACTGAAAGGCTGTTTTCTCGAGCCCGGCCTGCAGGACATTAACCCGGGTGATACCTTCCAGTTTGAAAGAATGGGTTATTTCTGCTGCGATCCCGATTCCACCCCGGATCTTCCGGTTTTTAATCGGACGGTAACCCTGCGTGACACCTGGGCCAGGATCCAGCAGAAAAATCAGGAATAAGCTTATGGAAAAACTGATAGTAATTGTTGATGATGAACCGGATATTCTGGAGCTGGTAGCCATCAACCTGCAGAAAGCAGGTTACCGCACAGCAGAATGCCCCGATGGGGCCAGCCTGCAGGAATTCCTGAAAAACAACCGGCCCGACCTGATCATTCTCGATCTTATGCTGCCAGATGCTGATGGATTCGATATCTGCCGTCAGCTGAAAGCCGATGCCCAGTACCGTGACCTGCCCGTAATCATGCTCACAGCCAAAGGCGATGTTACCGACCGTATCCTTGGCCTGGAATTCGGAGCAGATGATTACATTGTAAAACCTTTTTCTCCCAGAGAACTGGCAGCCAGGGTCAAGGCTATCCTCAGGCGTGGCCAGCTGCCCAGTGTAACTGTCGATTCGATCAGCATCGGCAGAGATCTGATACTGCATCCCCAGAAACACGAAGTACTGGTGAACAGCCAACCCGCAGAGCTCACTACTACGGAGTTCAAGCTGCTCATGCTGCTGGCTGGCCGGCCGGGCTGGGTATTTACCCGCAATCAGATCCTGGATCATCTCTGGGGCAATGATAAAATCGTTCTGGATAGGACTGTGGATGTTCATATCAGGAATCTGAGAGACAAACTGGGATCAGCCGGAAGTTATCTAAAAAATATCAGAGGGGTCGGTTACAAGATCGAAACAGAAAAATGAAATTTCTTAACCAATATTACTTCCGCTTTGTTCTGCTCTTTATATTTTATGCCCTGCTGATCTGCCTGCTCTCGCTCCTGCCTCTCTCTCCCGGCCAATTTCTGCTGGCAGCTGCTCTGGCCACTCTGCTGGTCCTGGTTGTTTCCTTTTTCTTCCTGCGTACCCTGATCCGTCCTCTGGAACAAATGAGCCGGAAACTGCCGTTTATCCTCCAGGGCAGATATGGAGAGGTTAAATTCTCTCTGCGGGATGACCCTTTCCGTGAAACCTATGCCCAGCTGGAAGAAATAGCCCTCAGAATGCAACAGAACGCAGAAAAGATATCGCGCAACAAAACCGGC
>JAFGEH010000104.1 GCA_016931665.1 Candidatus Cloacimonadota bacterium
CGTACATAACCATAATCCAGAAACAGGAAGATCCTTGACTCACGATCCAGAAGATAACGCAATTCCTGACTGAGATATACTGTTTGATACCCTGAGAATTGATCATCCAGGAATCCGCGCAGGTTGCGGATACCTCCCAGACGGAAATATTCGAATTCAGTTATTTCGCGGTTTTCGATCAGTCTCAGTTCTGCTTTAGTGGAAGAAACGAATCTGCCGGGTAATTTATATAAATACTGTGAGCTCAATTCAGAGGCTGATTTGATGATTCGTTTGCCGGCAATACAACTGAAAACAGTATAATATTTCAAAGAGATAAGCATACCCCGGGTGGGATTGAAATAGTAATCAAGATTATCAAAATTCCAGAAGATACCGGAGCGAAAAAGGTCCGTGCGTTCGATCAGCTGCGGGAGGCGGGAACCGGGGTAATAGCTGTCCCGGGAGAAGTGTAATCCATATTGACTGAAGGCATAATAGTAGAAAATATCTGTGCTCAGGCAGGATGTAATATAGGTTGAATCGGCTTCTTCCCTGGAAAGGGAGAAATCGGCAGCCAGGGGAATATGCAGCGGGCCTGCTTCATGATATCCCATCCAGATACGGCTGCGGTCCGCCATAAATCTCTGCCATTCCAGCGATAATGAACGGTCGGTTCCGAAAAGATTGAGCAAGTCAATATTGAGATATCCGCTAAGCCGTTTCTGATCTGAATCAGTATTCTGATAACCAAGAATTCCGGAAAAACTGGTCATCCTGTCCTCGATAACGGAAATCAGAAGCTGATCGTTCTGCAGCGGGACTATCTGGCAATGTCTGATATATCTTTTCCGGGAAATGTTATCACCGGCTTTTTCCAGGATCTCGGGGCTAAGGACAGGGTAATGCTCCAGGCGAGAGATTTTCAGCAAGGTGTGGTCTCTGGTAATTGTATTTCCCGTAAACTGGTAATTCCTCTGCTGCATGGGAAGGTTTTCCCTTATCTGTACAAGGGCGGTATAACCGATGCTGTCAGCTTCCAGTCCGGTGAGTTCCGTACTGGTGAAGAAGAATCCCAGGTCATTGTAATAGGTTTGGATCCGGTTCAGGAGGGAAGGGAGTTGGGAAAGGGAATAAGGGCCTGCAGGCAGTGCTGTTCTGAGGATGTTGGCGGAAACGTAACTGTTACCCGACAAGAGTAGTGAATCGATTTCAATTTCCGAAGCTTCCTCGATATGGAATATAACCACAATTTGAGGGACATCATCTGTTAAAAACCCGGTAGGGGCAACCCGGATATTGTAGTAGCCCTGAAATTGATAGTAATCCGATATGGCCTGAGCGTCTCGGTTAACCCGGTGCTGATCGAATTTCTGGCCTGGTGCGGATCTGATGACTTTGAGTAATTCCGCATCTGAATAGATGGTGTTACCTTCCAGGACAATTTCGCTGATCCTGATATCGGTCTGGGAAAAACAGGGAATCAGGGAAGCTATAAGAAACAGAAAGATCAGATTATTTCCGATCCGCATTTTCTTTGATCAGTTTTATTAACTCACTTACGAGCAGTGACTCCGGAACTTTTCTGATAACTTTTCCCCGGGCAAAAAGCAGTCCTTCCCGCTGGCCTCCGGCAATGCCGAAATCGGCTTCCCGCGCTTCACCCGGTCCATTTACCACACAACCCATCACGGCAACAGTCAGATCATGGTCTGACCAGGGAGCCAATTCCGATTCAACCTGATGGGTCAGGCTGATGAGATCAATCCCGGTGCGGCCGCAGGTGGGGCAGGATATAACTCTTAAACCTTTTCTGAGGCCGACTGCTTTGAGTATTTCCAGTCCGACCCGAACTTCCAGCAGGGGATCAGCGGTCAGGGAGACTCTTATGGTATCACCGATTCCAGCCAGCAGCAGGCTGCCGATTCCGGCCGAGGAATAGATTGTTCCGGCAAATTCGCTGCCTGCTTCCGTAATGCCCAGATGCAGAGGATAATCAACCCGGGAGCTGAGCAGGCGATAGGAAGCAACGGTCAGGGGGACCGATGAGGTTTTAACGGAGATCTTGATCTCTTCATAGCCGGCATTTTCCAAAATATTCACGTGTTCCAGGGCACTTTCTACCAGGGCTTGGGGTGTCAGGCCGTATCTGTGCAATTTATCCTGTGGCAGGGAACCGCTGTTTACTCCGATCCGGATAGGGATCTTCTTTTCCCGCGCAGCCGCCACAACTTCCAGGATCCTGGTCCTGCTGCCGATATTACCGGGATTCAGTCTCAATCCGTCAGCACCGGCTGCAATGGCCATTAGAGCCAGTTTATGATCAAAATGGATATCGGCTATCAAAGGAATATGGATAGATCGTTTGATCGAGGTGACAGCGGTTGCTGCCTGCTGATCGGGAACAGCTACCCGGATGATCTCACAGCCCGCTTTTTCCAGCTGCAGGATCTGATCTACAGTTGCCTGAACATCCTGAGTGGGAGTATTGGTCATGGATTGGATGGATATGGGGTGATCGCCTCCGATCCCCACCTTTCCGACCATTATAGACCGAGTTTGATGACGGGAGATTACCATATTTTCCTTCCTGCACCAATGCTAAAGGATTGACATTTATTTTGGTCAAGTACTATTTTGCCTGCTGGGAGCAGCAGAGGGAAATATGAGGGAGAGTATTGCCAAAATACTGAAGTATCTGGCCTGGCGGCTTTTCTGGATCATTCTGATAATGAATGCAGCCAGTATATTCATTCAGCTTAAAAATGACCTTATCATCCGGCAACTGCCGCTGGAAGTGGATAAAAACCGAATTTTGGCAGTGCAGGATACTTCTCTGGCAGAGCTGTTGACCGGTAAAATCTTGACCCGGGTGGATACCCTGGATCTGAGAAGGCAGGTCAGGCAGGTTGCCCCGGTTGGCTTGAGTTTTGGAATCCCCACTGCCAGAAGCGGTATAATCGGGCTGGATTTGAATACCGAGGACAATCTGCAGCTCAGAGAAAATCTACAGGATAAAACAAGGGTCGAGATCGGGTACCTGGATACTTCATCCGGAGAGGAACAGAGTATTTTAATACCAACCAGAGAGAAAACCAATATTTCCCTGCTCGCTTCTCTTTCCCTTTATCTGCTTTTTCTGATCTTTCTGCTTTTTAACACTGTTATCCTGCTCAAATACGGCCAGCAGGAGGAGAATATCCTAATTGTATTCTTCCTGCTGATACTGGCCATACCCGAGAATCTGCCCCTGTACCCTTACTTGAACTGCCTGCTGTTTCTGGGATCAGCTATGATCGGAGCTTTATTTTATCATTTTATACTGAGTAAAGTATATCCCTTTCGGAAAATTGCCGCTCTGTACTGGTCCGCGGCAGCGCTGGCTATATTCTGTTGCCTGCTCCTGATTATTTTTGGCCTGGATGGGGGAATGTTGCTTTACATCTGGTCATTTTACTGGATTCTGGTGGCTTTCCGGCTACTCTGGAAAGAATACCGCAGGACAGGTTCAATAGACCTGAAAAGGCTGATAAATGCCTTCCGGGGTATCCTCTTCAGTATCATTGGCATCATTCTGATTGTCTTCTTTGCCCTTATCCTGAGTTTGCTGACGGCGGAATTACCCTCGTCCGGGATCTATGCCGTGGGAACAATCATGATCACAGTACTGCTGATCGGTTCCATTATTTTTTTTGTGATCGGTATCCTCTGGTTTTTAGGCTCGTTCACCTGGAGCCTGCTGACGGGGACAGCCCTGGACGTTAAGATCCGCAGTACACTCATCTATACCATGATCGGGGTGATTTTTGTTACTCTGTTCGGGTTACTGGATTATACGCTGGGAGAACTTCTGCAATCACTGTTCGGAAATTTCATCGGATCGGAATTCATCGCCGGCATTCCGGCTGCCATTGGATTACTGATCTTCTTCAATCCCGTCCGGAACAGGGTGGAAGCCATTGTTGATAAAAAATTGAATACCTCGGATCTGGATTTCCTGGAGAAAACCGACAGCTTTACCCGGAACATCTCCGATGAAGGAGTAATAGAAGGATTTGAAGAATATATCTGCGAGAACCTGATCCACCGGTTACCTATCAATAAAGTGGCGCTGGTGGCTTACGATCCGGCGCTTGATAAATTCCGTTTTAATGAAGTACGGGGAAGTGATATCATTGAAAACTCTTGTGTACAGGATATTCATGATATCCTGGCTCAGCCGGAAATTTATAAAAGTTATATCGTGAATGAGAATATTCAGGATATCTCCAGTTTCAATCTGGTATTGCCCGTCCTGTACGAAGAAGACCAGCGCTGGTTCCTGGCCCTGGGCAAAAAGCTGGATGGCTCTGTTTATACCAGGAAAGATGAAGAGGCCTTTCAGAATCTGGCGGACAAGATAAGGCTGTCACTCAAATTCATTCTGACCTATGACCAGTTAATCAGTCAGAAATTTCAGAAGGAACTTGAGGATAAGGATAAGATAATCCGTGAATTACGTAATCAGATAACCCGGCTGCAGAAAATGAATCCGGAGACATCCAGTGCAGACCGCTAAATCGACCAGGCCAACCTTATTCCTGATCGCTTCTATTGTGTTAGCCATCCTGTTGGTTATCCAGATCACAGATCAGTATCTGAGGATTTCTAATGATTTACGGATCAGAACGGTTCCCTTCATTCTGCAGGAGGAAGGTTTCCTGCAGTGGCGGGACCCGGAAATGAACCGGCAGTGGCAGAACTGGTATCTGACCGAACTGGACAGCATACAGATACATGAATTGAACGCGGTTCAGATATCCGGGACAGACGGGAATGATTCGGGAGTGAAATCAAGATTTGTCACTCAGGATCTGAATATATTTGTTTTAAATATGGCACTACCCCAGATTATCGGGAAGCGTGATTATATAGATATAACCCTGAAGGATTCGGTATCCGGAGAAGTTCTGCGGGAAAGGGTCGAGACAGTTAGTACGGTGAATTACCTGTTTCTGGCAGGTTTCCTTTTTAACATAATCCTTATTTTATTTACATTTACCAATTCCTGGTTATTACTGCGATATAGTAAATCCAAAGAAAATTTGCTGGTAGTGGCCTTTCTGGTTCTGCTTTTCTATCCCAGTCCCGACCGTGTCCTTTCGGGAGTACTGCTGAATGTCTGGCTGTTTCTGCTATCGCCTTTCTGGGGGGTTGTCTTCTATCATTTTGTGGTAATTCGAACAGGCGCCATAGCGAAGCTGAAAAAGCTCTATTCCATCTCAGCAATTGTTTATCTGATAATATTTCTGCTTGCTCTGAAAGGTTCAAATTCAGGGATCCTGCAGGTCTGGTCGGCCTACTGGTTCATACGGGGTTATCTTCTGCTCAGGAAGAGCAGGCACCAGACTGCATCCATGCCAGCCAGACGTTTACTGGCAGCCTTTGGAGGATTAGGGTTTTCCCTGCTGAGTGCCATCTCCTTTCTGGCAGTAATAATACTGATCTCTCTGATATTTGGTGTTTCAGCCCTTTTCTGGGGACTGGAAAACATCAATGGTCTGCTGGTGATAATCATTCTCCTGTTGTTTCTGCTGCCGCTGCTGGGCATGTTCTCCGGGATCCTGTGGTTTATGGGAGCTTTCTCCTGGGGCATTCTCACCGGGACAGCCCTGGATGTTAAAATACGCAGCAGCCTGATTTACACCCTGGTCGGGGTGATTTTTGTTACCTGCTTTGGCCTGCTGGATTATGCACTGGGTGAGATGCTGCAGTCACTTTTCGGCAATTTTATCGGGTCGGAATTCATCGCCGGCATTCCGGCCACTATCGGGATACTGGTTTTCTTCAATCCCATAAGGAACAGAATCGAAACGGTAGTTGATCAGAAACTGAATTCTTCCGAGCTGGATTTTATCAACCAAACGGAGGCGTTCACCAGGAATCTTTCCCGGGAAGGTGTCCAGGAAGGATTTGAAGAATATATCTGTGAGAACCTGATCCGCCTGTTGCCGATCAGCAAAGTGGCTCTGGTAGTTTACGACAGCCGGGAGGGAATATACCGTTTTAACGAGATCAGAGGGAGCCAGATCCCGGAAAATGATCCGGTTGATGATAGACTTTCCCTGCTGGGCACGACCGGGATCATCAGAAATTCCAGAACCAGTGGGGAGGAACCGGCTGAGATTGCCAGTTTTGCCATGATCGTACCCATTTTGTACGAAGCTGAACATAAATGGTATCTGGCTCTGGGCAGCAAACAGGACGGATCATCTTTTACCAGAAAGGATGAAGAGGCTTTGCAGAAACTGGCTGAAAGAATAAAATTGTCATTGAAATTTATCCTTGATTATGAACAGATCCTGCAGGGCAGGATAGCAGAGGCTATGAACAGAAAAGACTTAATGCTCAAGGAGCAGCGCAAGGAAATATCCCGTTTACAGGAACAGCTGCAGGAAAGTCTTAATAAATGATTCACTTAAGGCAGCATCCGGATTGTTTTCGATTGTAAACCTGGATTCTGAATTTAACTCGTGAATTCTTCGATTCTCTGCAGAAAAAGATCGTTCTGATCCGGTGATCCCACGGAAACCCGCAGGCAATCACTAAGCAGAGGATGCTGCCAGACAGGGCGGATGGCAATATCGCAATCAGTAATGAAATTGAAGAAGGCCCGGCTTTTATCTCCCAGGGTAAAGAGCAGGAAATTCGTGGCCGAATCAAACACTTTGACATCAGGCAGCAAGGCCAGGCGATGATACATCCTATTTCTTTCTGTGATCACCTGCTGCACATATTCTGCGAAAATCCGACGGTTATCGATCATGACTGTTACTATGGCCTGCGTCATGATATTCAGGTGAAAGGCGGTCATGACTTTTTCCAACTCGGCAATATTCCGGGGGTGGGATAGGAGGTAACCAAACCGCAAACCGGCTGCTGAGAAGGATTTGGAGAAGGAGCGAACGATCAGAAGGTTTTCAAACTCATCCAGATAATCTTTGAATGTCACACCCGAAAATTCATAATAAGTCTCATCCAGCAGAACCAGTCCCGGAAAACTTGTAAGAATTTCCCTGATCTTCTCAGAGGAAAATAAATTGCCGGTAGGATTATTGGGATTGCAGAGGATTGCCAGTTTGCAATCGGGAGAACTGCCCAGCTTCAGAAAGTCCTCTACCTGAAAATCGAAATTCTTATCCAGATGCAGAAATCTAATGCCCAGCCCCACAGCCTGACAATAGCTTTTATAATCAAAATAGGATGGTGAGAGGGAGATGGCGAAAGTCGAACTGTCTTCTCTTACGGCAGTAAAGACGTAATACAGCATTTCGTCAGCTCCGTTGCCCAAGGCCAGGCAGTCCGCCGGCACCTGGGCGTAATCTGCCAGCTTTGCCCTGAGTTCAGCGGAAACCGGGTTGAAATACCTGTTCAGATGGATCTGCTTCATTTTACGGAGGATCTCCTCCTGTAATATGGGAAAGGGATCAAGTGCCCCCTCGTTCAAGCAGAGCATGATTTTTTTGCGGGGTACAGTGATATTGACAGGTTTGAAGTCTTCGAGATCTGAACGGAAAAAGCCCATCATCTCTCCTTCTGCCTGTTCCTGAGATAACCGATCTGCCAGATTTCCTGAGAGGAAAAATTCAATAGTGGCATCAGCAGCCGATAAGCGCTTTTCCCCATACTTTTTTTCAGGGCTTCTAATTCGATGATCTTTTCTTCAAATTTCTTGACTCCCATAAATTCGAATTCCTGTAATAATAAACTGCCCTTGGCTGCAATAGCCAGTTCCGTAAAGATGCGCAGAAAGCAGAACATGTCCACCACTATTTCCGCAGGAAATTTCTGTTTCAACCGTAACAGATACTGACCTATTTCAGTGCCGGAAAAGGAGCCGGAGCGAATTATCCGCAATATTTCCAGATTGCTGTCCATTCCCTGCTGCAACCAGTTTGCCAGATCACGGTTACCCTGCTGGTAGGTTAAGGTTATGATCAAAGGCAGGGCAACAATCTGGAAAAGGGTTTCCCACACCGGTGGGAGGATGAATCCATTGAAAAAGCTATGCAGAATCATAGCCAGGAACAGGCCGGGCAGAAAGAGCAGGGGGCTGATTGATTTTTTGTGGATTACCAAGATGATGGAGACAAGAGCCAGAAGGCAGGTTGTCCCCCCGTGCATAATGGCAGTTCCAAAACCTCTGATTACCCAGATCAACAGGTTCACATCGTTGAGACTGATCAGATAATAGATATTTTCCAGCAGGGCAAAACCGGTTCCCACAGCAAACCCCAGAATCAGGCTGTCCACCAGGAAGGCCGCTCTCCTGCTGGCGATAAGGTAGATAACCAGGAGAGATTTCAGGATTTCTTCCCAGAACGGAGATAAGTATCTGGCATAGGTCATGGCATCGACAGGAAAGAATCTAATGATTAACTCGCTGATGAGTAAAGCGGCGAGAGCTGCGATCATACCACTGGTTATGGCCAGGATGACTGTTTTCATCATGTGCAGTTTATATGAATCAAACCAGATAAGCAGAATCAGGAAAAGCAGGACCGGAAGTGTGCTTAGGATCAGGGGGAAGATCATATCAAAGCAGTTTGATGCTGATCATGTATTCGCGATATTCCTGGTTGTCCGGGGAAAAATAGAGGGCATAACCCAGAGAAAAGATGGATTTGATTTGTGCCAGCAGGATGATCTCGAAGTCTATCTGAATACCGGTGTTATAATGAAAATCTCTGACATCCGGATCGAGGGGATCGGCAGTCAGCAGGGAAGCGAAGATTGCCGGGCGCAGCCAGCGCAGATAGATTACCGGGAAACCGGCCTGCCGGAACCGCAGGGGAGGAAGGTTCAGCTCCACCATGGATTTCTGGAAGGTTAAGCCAGCCAGCTCGTTCAGTTCAGCGCCGGGAAAACTGTAGTATTCCCGGTAACGTTTTTCGTTCTGGTAATCCACCCAGTTATTACCAAATCCGCCAAAATAGAATTTATTGAAACTAGCTGATTGTTCACCTTCAGCCCAACCCTGAGCTGTTCGCAACCAGAGGGATGAATGATTCACTGGCAAAGGCAGACCGTAGTCACAAACGGCATAAATCCTCTGAAAATATCTGCTGTCCAGATATCTTGCTTCATAATGAATGCCGATATTGTAACCTTTCTCATCATCAACCGCGCCCAGTGAACCCTGCAGGTGTTTATAGGTAAAGCCTATTTTCCCCTGTAACATCTTGGCGTAATCGCTGGCCACATTCTGATAATCAGGCAGGATATCCTGTTCGCTGTAAGCTGTCAGGGCAAAGGTCAGATCCATGAACCTGGGTTTGTCGTA
>JAFGEH010000105.1 GCA_016931665.1 Candidatus Cloacimonadota bacterium
CGGTAAGCAACTACCTTTTGTTCCTGTTTCAGTTAATAAAAACAGGAGATCTGTTTGTATAGGTAAAAGCATGTTCTATAATGATCAGAATAATCATTTGGAAGAAAAACAGAACCTGGTGAATGCGCTGAGAGGAGAAATAAAACAGCATTTCTGAGACTGTGAGCGATTGGATTCAGGAATTATTTTCTCTGCCCGTAAGAATTCTATTAAATCGAGACGAAAAAAATAGCGCCGACCAGCAGGTCAGCGCCAGTTGGTACCAGAGGCCGGACTTGAACCGGCACGGACTATAAGCCCGAGGGATTTTAAGTCCCTTGTGTCTACCTATTCCACCACTCCGGCCACTAAAATGGAGGCGACACCCGGATTCGAACCGGGGATAAGGATTTTGCAGACCCTTGCCTTACCACTTGGCGATGTCGCCTTCTAAAACAAAATGGAGCGGGAAACGGGACTCGAACCCGCGACATCAACCTTGGCAAGGTTGCGCTCTACCACTGAGCTATTCCCGCTTAAATGCAGGTCGCAAATTCCTAAATCAGCCATGGGTTGTCAATTTTTTTTTAGCCATCCCCCTGAAACAGTTATTCTAATGGCTGTTACCGGGATCATTAATATTTTTATCAATTTACAACAAAGCTCACAGGAAATTCTTACCAATCCCTCCGGTATCTACCACATTGATTGCCTCACGGTTCAACACTGATAACTTTACCGGGATTATATCAAATCAATCTGATACAGATCGTTTATGTAAACATATCAATCCATACACTTTAATAAACAACCGTGGAAAGATAACCCACTACTGCCGAATGATCATGGCTTATTTCACCAGAATGAGTATAATTGAGATTCTCGATCTTCTTATAATCCAATATCCTGGCCAGCTCCAGCAGGGTCAGGATTGCTCCGAATCCGCAAGCTTCAATATTGCGTTCATCGATCAAACGTGAAATCTCTTCCGCGTTACCTGATTGCACCAGATCAGCCAGTTTCAGATCCATTTCCCTGGCAGCTCCGCCTGCATGATAATGAGACAGGTCACTACTGGCAATAAGCACATATCGCTCCCTGTTTTTCCGGATTAACTCTGCCAGGGTCTGCGCCAGTTGCTGACTGTTCTTTTTTCCCTGATTCCCAATTAGAACAGGAAGAATTTTGACCTCCGGCTTGATTACCTGCAGAAAAGGTATTTGAACTTCCAGAGAGTTTTCCGACCTGTAGGCTTGAGGAATAAAATCAAATCCCTCCTTCTGTAAAAGGATCTCAATCTGATCTTCGGCAGTATCAGCTATCCCTAGAGGAGTACGATAACCCTGAAAGGATCCAACCGAAAATTCAAAACCAGCAAACCGATGGCAGGGAGCCACTATTATGGCAATTTCAAAGGCTTTCTGCTGGAGGGCTTTGAAACCATGAGCTGCACATTGGCCGGAATAGATATAGCCGGCATGAGGTGAAATAATCCCCAGGCAGTTGCTATACTTTTCCGGAAGTTCCACAGCCTGCAGGAAATCTTCTATCTCCTGCCTGAGTTTTCTGGCATTACTGCTGTAGAATGACCCGGCTACCACTGGTTCCATTATCATCTCATCCTCCTTCAGATTTATCAGCTGTTTATCAATAATATTCTAAGCCTCTACCGCAGCATGTCAAAATAAATCAAAATATTTGACAAAAATCCCGTTGGGCATTTGTGGAAAAAAATCGAGCAGGAATTTTAATGAAAAAATTAGCCATTACAACCGGCGATCCGGCTGGGATAGGACCGGAAATAACGAGCAAGGCCCTGAGATTCTATAATCTTGATCCGGATATCATTTACATAGTCTACGGCAGATTCCTGCCCTACCCGGATGGCTGCCAACTAGTGAAAATCAAAGAACCTGCGGAAGCTGTGAAACCGGGAGTCGTCTATTGGATAGAAATTGATGACCCTTCAATTAAACCAGGATCTCCGGGAAAAGTATCAGGCTATACTGCTTTAAATATCCTGCAACACTGTACTGCCGATCTGCAGAGTAATAAGATCCAGGGCGTAGTAACCTGCCCGGTTGCCAAAGCCACCATCCGCCTGCACGAACCGGATTTCATTGGCCACACCGAATTCTTTGCCGCTGCCAGCGATTGTGATGAAGTTATTATGTCCTTCTGGGGACCCTACTTCAACCTGGCCTTACTTACCACGCACACTGCTGTCTGTAAGGTATCCGGGCAACTTACCAGGGAGATCTGCCATAGAAAACTGACGCTGATTCATCGGGAAGCCAACAAGATTTTAAAGCAACCCCGCCTGGCCCTGCTGGCTCTGAATCCTCATGCCGGAGAACTGGGAGCTTTCGGCCGGGAGGATGAAATGCTCACCTCGGTATTACAGGAACTGGCACAAGATAACATCCTGATCGATGGCCCTTTTCCCGCTGACACCTTCTTCTCTTCTCATGCCCGTAATTACGACTTGATCATTTCGGCCTACCACGATCAGGGCCTGATACCATTTAAAATGATTTCTGCCCAGCAAGGAGTCAATGTTACGCTGGGATTGCCCTTTGTCCGCACCTCTGTTGATCACGGGACCGCCTTCGATATAGCCGGCCAAGGCACCGCTTCGGAGCACAGCCTGGAGCATGCTTTGCAAATGGCAGAATCTCTGCTTACTGGTCAGCAGAAGAAGCAGGATTATAATTACCAGACTTTCGCCAGATTCTACGATAAATATATGGAACATGTCTGCTATGATGATTGGGTTCAGTTTGTGCTGGATCAATACAACAGGATCCATCAGCAGCAACCGGAAAGAATCCTGGAACTGGCCTGTGGGACTGCTAGTGTCGCCTCCCGGTTGGTAAGAAAGAATCTGCAGGTGGAAGCTTCTGATCTCTCCCCGGAAATGCTGAAGATTGCCGCTGAAAGACCCTTTCCTCCTATTCTGTCCTGCCGCGATATGCTGGCTCCTCTTCCCGGATCTGCTTATGATATGATACTGCTGCTCTTTGACAGCTTCAATTACCTGCTTAAGAAACAGCAGATAAAAAAGCTGTTCAACAATATTCAGCACGGGTTAACAAACAAAGGAATATTCATTTTCGATATCTCAACCATGCTTAATTGTGAAGAGAATTTCGACGGATTCATCAATCTGGAAGACGAGCCTGATCAATATCTGATCCATCAGAGTGAACTGGATCACAGGCATAATCTGCAGATTACCCGCCTGACATTCTTCCTCAGGAAAGGATACCAGTTTGTCCGTGAAGACGAAGTTCATTATCAGAAGATTTATCCCGTACAGGAAATTATCGATCTGATTGCCGAGTCGAAATTGAAACTGGAAGGATTATTCAGCATTGGCAGAAATGATAATCTC
>JAFGEH010000106.1 GCA_016931665.1 Candidatus Cloacimonadota bacterium
CGAGGCAGACAGATCGATATCCTCGTGCAGAATTACCTGCTGCAGCTGTCCAATGAGTTCTATGAACCAGGTGAGCAGGTGAATGTGATCTGGAGTAAAACTTCCGGTGAGGTCATCTATGACTAAGAAATTCCGGATCAAAGAATTTCATGTCCTGCTTTTCCCGCCTGCCTTCTGGCTCATCTTGTTCTTTATTGTCCCTCTGATCATAGTGCTGATCTACAGCATCGGCAGTAAAGGTGTATACGGAGGTGTGCAACTCGGTTTCAACCTGGCTAACTACCGGGATATCTTCCAGGGAATCTACCTGAAAGTAATCCTGCAATCCTTCTGGTATGCCCTGGTTGCTACTCTGCTCACACTGTTGATCGCCTACCCTATTGCCTATTACATGGTCTTTGCTTCTATCCGCATCAAACTAGCCATAATGTTCCTGATCATCCTGCCGTTCTGGACCAATTTCCTGATCAGAATGTACGCACTCATGACGATCCTGGGCGAATCCGGGCTGATCAACTCCTTCCTGCTCAACCTGGGACTGATCAAACAGCCTCTGCCATTGATGAACAATACTTTTGCTGTTTTCACCGGCTTCATCTACTGGAACCTGCCCTTCATGGTCCTGCCGATATTTTCCTCGCTGGACAGGATGGATGTATCCCTGCTGGAAGCTTCCATGGATCTGGGTGCCAGCCGCAGTCAGACCTTCCGCCGGATTATACTGCCCTATTCCCTGCCGGGACTGGTAGCTGGTTTGATCTTCACCTTCGTGCCGACCATGGGTAATTTCGTAATCCCGGAATTCATGGGCGGTACGGGGAATTATATGATCGGGAATGTGATCACCAGCCAGTTCATTCACGCCCGAAACTGGCCCTTCGGTTCAGCTCTATCCATGGTGCTGATCTTTTCCGTGATGATCTTGATTTCCCTCTATCTCCGCTATTACGACCCCACCAGGGGTAAAAATTTAACGGCATTCTAAGATCATGGCCGGCAACATCGCAAAAAGCAACGACCTGAATCTGGGCAGGGGTATCTTCCTGAAAATAATCACCCTACTGGGTATCATCTTCCTTATCTCGCCGCTGATCGTTCTGATAATCTTTTCTTTCAATTCTTCCCGGACAGTTACCCAGTGGGAAGGCTTTTCACTGCACTGGTACCGTACCCTGTTCACAGACAGTTCCATCTGGTTTTCCATTCGCAACACGCTTATCATCGGTTTTGTCAGCACACTGCTGACAACCGTGCTGGGCACTGCCGCCGCCCTGGCCATCGGGAAATATGCTTTCCGGGGCAAAAAGCTCTTTGAGAACGTCCTCTATGTGCCGGTTATCCTGCCGGAGATAATCTTCGGCATTGCCCTGCTGGCTCTGTATGTGCTCATCAGATTCCCTCTGGGTATGGTTTCCATCATCGTAGCTCATATCACCTTCAGCCTTTCCTTTGTTACTCTGATCGTACTGGCCAGGGTGAATAATTTCGACCGCAATCTGGAAGAAGCAAGCCTGGACCTGGGCGCCAGCCGCTGGCAGACCTTCCGCTACGTTATCCTGCCCAATATTGCCCCGGGCATCATCTCCGGAGCATTGTTTGCCTTCACCCTGAGCATCGATGATTTCGTGGTCACCTTCTTCACAGCCGGCGTGGGTGCCTCCACGCTGCCCCTCAAGATTTATTCCCTCATCAAATACGGTATAACTCCGGCTGTTAACGCCATTTCAACTATACTCATTATCTGTACCATAACCGTTCTGGTACTGATCAGGACTATTCAGAAAAGCAGCGGATTGAAGAAGGGTGTGAAATATTCCCTGGCAGCCGTCTCGATTCTCCTGGCAGCCTTCGTTATCTTCTCGCCAGCAGTGCAATCCCGAACCGAGGAACTCAATATATACAACTACTCCGATTACATAGATGAAGGCGTGATCAGAGATTTCGAGATTGAAACGGGCATCAGGGTCAATTACGATTATATGAACGACAGCGAAGAGCTGCTTTCCCGCCTGATGATGGGTGTAAGCGGCTATGATCTTATCTTTCCCGTCGGTTATATCGTGCAGATAATGATCGAGAAAGATCTGTTGAGCCCCCTGGATTTCAACAACATTCCCAACTATCAGTACATTGATCCTGCCTACCGGAAACTCGAATACGATACTACCGCTACCTATCATATTCCCTATACTTACGGCTTCGGAACAATTGTCTACAATAGCGAGATTATTACCGAAGAAGTTGATAGCTGGCAGATCATGTGGGATCCCCGTTTCCAAGGGAAAATCCTGATGCTGGATGATATCCGGGAGACTTTCTTTGCCGCCTATAAAGTACTGGGTCTGGATTTCGATGATAATCCCCAGTCCCTCGAACTAGCCCTGGCTAAATTGATTGAGCAGAAACCACTACTGAAGAAATATGAATCTAATAACACCCTGGAATATCTGGTCAATCGCGAAGTCTATCTGGGTCATACCTGGAACGGCTCGATAGTTAAACTCAACCGCGAACATCCGGAATTCAAAATGGCTTTACCGCGCGAAGGTGTGCTCTATTTCGTGGATAACTTCTGCATCCCTAAAAGTGCTCCCCATAAAAAGAATGCGGAATTGTTCATTAACTTCCTGATTAAACCTGAAAATGCAGCCCGTAATATGACTAAAGTTACTTATGCCATGCCCATCCCGGCTGCGATGGAATTTCTGGATGAAGAACTGTGCAATAACCCCATCTTCCTGCCCGATCCGGCTGATCTACCCCCGCTGGAACTTTCTCGTGATTTCGGTGCTTTTTCCGGTGAAATAGATAAAGCGTGGACCAGGTTGAAGGCTGAATGAAATCTTACAATTTTTGCTTCAATTTCAAATTATGTTCTTGATCCTCTTTTGCATCAGCCTTCTGGGTGGTTTTCTTTCCGGCTTGCTGGGCATTGGCGGCGCCGTTATACTCATACCCCTGATGCTGACCCTGCCGCAGTTGTTCGGGATAGGAGCACTTTCCATGAAGTCCGTGGCCGGCCTTTCCATGGTGCAGGTATTGTTCGCTTCCATATCCGGCATGGCCGTTCACCGGAAGAACAGAATGGTGCATTTCCAGAGCCAGTATACCATCGGAATTCCCATGGGCTTATTCTCACTGTCCGGAGCTTACCTTTCCAAATTCATGAGCAACTATTTGATAATGATAATCTTCTTTTTAATCGTATTGCTGGCTCTGTTCATGCTAATCCTGTATAAAGATGATCGCCGGGAAGAGATCCCTGACAAGATAAGGGTTAACAGCCCTCTGGCCCTTGCTGCCGGAGTATTCACCGGCACCTTCTCCGGAATTGTGGGAGCCGGCGGCGGTTTCATCCTGATTCCGATCATGATCACAGTACTGAAACTACCGGTCCGTCTGGCAGTCGGCACCAGCCTGGGAGTGGTATTCATCGGTGCCCTGCTGGGATCCATAGGTAAAATCGTTTCTCTGCAGGTGGATTTCCTGCTGGTTATTCCGGTGATCATCGGCTCCCTGGCCGCAGCTCAGATCGGCGCCAGGGTCAGCCGCAAACTAACGACTAAAATGCTCCGGGTACTATTGATTATCACTATTATCCTGACTTTGCTGCAGGTAATATCAAAGCTGGTTGGCTTATCATAAATTCCTCTCAATAGTTCTGATTTTCCGTTATAGACTCATAGAAACATTTCACTTGACAGGATAATCTGTTTCTATTTATTTACACA
>JAFGEH010000107.1 GCA_016931665.1 Candidatus Cloacimonadota bacterium
CTTGAAACCGCTGAAACTGAAATCGAAATTCCCCTTACGATTCATTCCCCGAGGAAAGGTTACGAAATCACCATCACCTTCGGCAGCCAGTTTATCTATTCTGGCTCCGCCCGGATATCCCAGCCCCATCAACTGGGCGATCTTATCGAATGCCTCACCAGCTGCATCATCTCTGGTCCGGCCAACAATATCGAAATCGGTTTCTGTGCGGAAATCTACCAATTCGGTATGCCCCCCGGAAACAACCAGGGCCAGGTAGGGAGGTAACAGTTCAGGGTTGCTCAATTTAATGGCATTAATATGGCCGATCATATGATTAACGGCGATGATGGGAATTCCCAGTCCATAGGCCAGGCTTTTAGCAAAGGAAACGCCTACCAGCAATGCTCCGATCAGGCCGGGATTCACAGACACAGCCACAGCCGAGACAGCTGCCAGGTCAAGTTCAGCCAGTTGCAGAGCGGTTCTGGTCAGGTGGACAATATTTTGCAGATGCATACGAGAAGCCAGTTCCGGCACCACTCCCCCGAAACCGGCATGAGTTGCCTGGGAGGAAACCACATTACTTAAAACCTGATAGGCGGAATTGACAACAGCAACGGAAGTATCGTCACAGGAAGTTTCAAAGGCGAGAATATTAGTCATTCAGAATAACTTGTATCTGCTGGGGAGTATATTCTACCAGTTTGACTCCGGCTGGCAAGGCAAAGGAAACAGGGGCAAAATGTTTCTTTCCCGACTTCAGGTTCCGCAGGTCAGCAGGATCGATATAAGCCCGGATGGAAGTAGTCTCCAGGTCATCGATCAGCTCTTTGGGTCCGCGGATCATCACGGATACCTTCTGGGGGATAATGGAAATGTTCATTTCCAGAGGATAGGATACGGGAATAAGGGAAATCGTCCGCGTAACCACCTGGGACTGGGTTACTTCCAGGATTACATTCTTATTCAGCAGCTGCACCCGGTTATCGGGAGGGATAAGTTTAGCAGTAATCTTGCCGGATTTCAGCATTTTCTGAGATACAGGTTCCGTCTGAATCTCCGCGATATCGTTGAGAATTGAGGCGGGTCCCTTCAAATCGACTTTTTCCTGAGGATTATCGATTTTGTTTTTAATAAAGAACTCTTCATCACCAGCCGAGGCAAAAATTATTTTGATCGGCTTCTTCTCTTCCACGATCCGGTCCATCCAGACTGCAGTGATATCAGCCAACTGGCCTGGCTCGATCTGAGCTTCCAGCTTACCTTCGTTTTCCAGGTTGTTCACAGATATCTGGAAGCTGTTAGCCCCGTAAGTGAAATCGGCGGCGTTAATCTCCAGATAGGGATTAGCCAGTTTTAGAACCAGAAAATCCAGTCCCCGGCCCTGGAACAGTATCGTTATGCGGGGATGATCGTTATTAACCAGCACCAAATCGGAGGGGATATCAACGAAGTGAATAGGAACAGGCACTTCCTGGGTATGTTCCCGAAGCAGAACCTGTTGAAACCAGAGGAAAACGGCCAGCAGGAAAACCAGGAGTTTGAGCAGAAAATTTCTTTTCATCGGAGTGGGTGTTATCAGCGATTGATTATATAAAGCAGCTTCTCACCCATTCTGGAGACATTTTCGTTTTCATCGTGAACCCAGTCATTAATAGTCTGTTGAGTAAGCAGCACGAATTCTTCAGATCTTTCCCGCCGGTTCTTCTGGATTACGATATTTGCCAGTTTTTTCATGGAGACCCAGATGGTTTTCATTCTCTTGTCATCGGCATTGGAGAGCCATTCCCGGATATAGGGAAAGACGACGATGGGATTAGCCCTGGCTACCTGGGTCAGGATATGAGTGATCTTTTTCTGTACTTCCATGGTATCATCGTCGATGGCCTTGCTGATGAACTGCATGATGAAATTGGGATCGTTGTTGGCAATATTTTCCATGCCATGAAAGGAAAGAGCTCTTTTCTTGGAATTTTTGGAAGTGATCCATTCCGACATCTTAACTTTCATCAGGTCGGGGTATCTCTTCCACAGGTCATTGATAATACTTTCCACTTCCCAGGGGATACTTTCGAAGGTTTCTTCCAGGATTTCAAAGAGTTTTTCCGGTTCATCGGCATAACGGGCATAATAGTAGAAAAGGGCTGTTGCTCGTACTCCGTAGATTCTGTGCTGGAGCATCTTCTTGACGACGGGAACGATCTTTCTCTGATCGGAATAGTTGATGAGGTCCTTACCCAGGTATTCCCTGACGAAATAATTGGGTGTAGCCGAGAGGCTGATCAATTCCTTTTCTGCCTTGGTACCTTTATCTTTATCAAGCAATTCATAGATGCCGTCTATTATGGAATTGAGCTCTTTTCTGGATTCCGAATCCAGTCTGCCGATTTTGCTTAACATATTACCTCGCTTTAACTTCCGAGTCCCCCAACCCTTATGAGCATAATACAGGCAGGAACATGGTTCATTTTGATTTTTAGCTTTGTGCCAATGAATTATTTTTTATTCGCCCAATCTGTTAACCATCAGAGCTGAAAGCAGATATTAGTCAAAGTATTTTTTATTTTTCCCCTGATTTCTGCAGTTCCTCCCGCAGAAGAGGAGATAGATCACTTTTATCATCCTGTACCCAGCGGTCGTCAATTCTGGTAGTAACCGGGGAGTTTCTTTTAATATAATCGACAATGACATCCCTCAGGTTCAGTTCCTGGCGGGTGATGGCGGATTCCGGGACCTGGGTGAGAAGGGCGAGTCCGGCATTGCCCTGCATCAGGAAATCGGTAGTGGCGATCCGATAGATTTTATCGGCTTGCCAGGGTTCACCACCGATAATCAGATCGGTAACCCGATCGTAATTATTTCTTTTTTTACTGAAGCGGACTTTCACTCCTGCCACTCGTAAACCATGACGGGAACCGGAAACGCGCATTTCAATAATCTCTTTGAGGAATCTGCCGTCAGCGGTGAAAGTGACCAGCTGGTTATCGAAGGGCATAACGTTGAAGACATCCCGGTAGGTGATGTAACCTTTCTGGATATCTCCCCTGATCCCGCCCAGGTTGAGAAAGGCAAAATCCGCATCGGTACCGAACAGCATTGCTTCACACACCATGTTGCCAATGAGGTTCTGGGCACCACCTCCCAGCCTGGAAAGATAAATGGCCGCTTCTCCGATTACTTCATCCATACCCTCTTCCGCCATTGCCTGCCATTTGCGCAGGGTATCGCCTATTACCGGGTCGGGGAGGAACTGGTCTTCGAACATGGTGATCAGGACTCCTTCCCGGAGAGCCGGAGATTCATAACCGGACAGGGTCTTGGTTTCGGCATCGATCTTCAGGGTTACATGGCCCAGGCTGCTGCCGTAAGCCCAGCCCTGAAAGACCAGGGTATGATTGGCGGGATCAACCCAGGGTTCGGCAAAACCCTTGTGCATATGACCGCCAAAGAAGATATCGATCCCGGGGACTTCATGCACAAGTTCCTGGGCATCATAACCCCAGTACCTTTCCTCCTGCGGTTTCGCATCGTTGCCATATCTGGCCTCAAAAGCTGGTTCGGGTTCATAGGGCAGCCCCATGTGACCGGCAACAATGATCAGATCAGCTCCGGCCTCGCGAACCAGAGGAATGTATTTCTCCAGGGCCTCCCTGGCTGAAAGAAAATCAACATTCTTAATATTCTCGGGGAAACTCATTTTCCCGGTATCGGTGGTGGTTAAACCAATTATCCCCAGCTTAACTCCCATTTTTTCCATAATAATATAAGGCTGAACATAATCGACCAGTTCCGTAGTTCCCTTTCTTACGATATTGCTGCTGAGTACCGGGAATTCCGCCAGATCGTAGGCTTCTCTCAGAATTTCTTCTCCCAAATCATATTCATGGTTACCGACGACAGTCAAGTCGTAGCCGATCATATTCATGTATTCGATCACCGCCTTACCTTCGGTTACGGTACCGATGGGATGTCCCTGAAAGAAATCTCCCACATCGATCAGCAGGTGATCGCGGTTACGTCCATTGCTGAATTTCCGCACTTGTTTGATATAGGTGGCAGCGCTGCCGCCTCCGCCCAGCATGGGTGGGAATTCCGGATTCATGAAGGTGGCTTCGTAGCGGTCTATACCGCCATGCAGGTCGTTAGTGAACATAACATCCAGACGCAAATCTTCACCTGCCAGTTGCAGGAAAAAGCTTAACGCGATCAGTAAACTGAAATATTTCATGATATCATCCTACCAGGTATAAGAAAGGGCTGCCTGCAATCCCAGGAAATTCTCATTAACGGCATCCGGATTCTCCCAACCGCGGTCAGCCAGGTTCAGGTAATAATAATTAGTCCAGAGGATCTCATAATCATAGAAGCTGTCCTGGAAGAGATCCAGGGCATCATACTGCCTGTTGCTGAAGGTGCAGCTGAAATCCATTTCCAGCTTCTGCCAGAGAGTGAATCCTGAACCAACGGAGAAGGTGGGAGTAACCACTTTATTGGCGAAAGTAAGGCCTTCCTGCTCGTGCAGGGCATAGGTGGTTTGATAATTAAAGCCCAGGCGCAGGGGTATCTTGTCCAGAAGCCGATGTTCCAGCCCTACATAAAAATTCAGGGCATCATCATACAGGTGATTCACCTCCGACCACTGCACATATTCCACATCGAGATTGAACCAGGTACGCATGACGTTTCTCGGTTCATAGGAAACACCAGCCCTTACGGTAAGAGGTGTGCTGTAATCCGCATAGGCCGAGGAATCTGTCAACACGATCTCATCATGCAGTCCCAGGCTGTCTTCATAGATATGCCGGTAACCGTAATAGGCATAATAGGAATCTTCCAGAGCAGCTCCGTCCAGGTCACCGCTTACGTCGAATTCAACCCGGGGCCGGAAGCTGAGGCCAAATCCCAGGCGAGGGTCAGCTTTCCAATGTAATCCGGCCTGCCAGGTGAAGGCCGAGAATTCCCGATTCAGTTGGCTGGCAACACCAGCCAGGGAGGGAATATTATCCAAAGCCCAGTCCGACCAGACGATGCTGCGATTCAATTCTGTATCACCGTTCATTTGTTGAAGTTCGAGACCCAGAGTTAGCCGATCCCGGTAATTGACGGCGGTAGAAAAGCCCAGGGCATAGATGCTGCCTGTTCCTTCCAGGTAATTATAAGCGATCGCAGGGGGATACTGGTCATAATCGGAGTTGGCGTTATTGCGCACTTCTTCTTCATAGTTGGAACTGAAGTCGACCACAGGTCTGTAGGACAGCCCGGCAGCCAGGCGCAGATCCTGAAACTGGTGAGCATATTTGAAGCCGGCGGTGAAATTATTCATATAATGGGTGTTACTGACATAGGTAGCGTCATCGGAATAGGCGTCGAAGGAGTTATACATGGGCAGGGAGCGGTCTTCGGTTGATTTCAGCAGATCGGTCTGAATCTGAAAAACAAAGCCGGCAGGTAATACGCCCAGATTGGCCGGATTCAGAAAGGAATCGAAGAGTCGGTTACCTCCGGCAGTTCCGGCAGATCCCATGGCCTGGGACCGGGCATCGTTGTTTAAGACAAGGTTACCGGATATTCTTTCCAGAATAGAATAGGAATGGAGCTGAGTCAGGATCAGCATCAAAAGTATGATTATCGTCAGGAATCTCGTCATTTTTCCTCCAGATTTATCTTCATTAATATTTCCAGTCCAGCTGCAGGCGGAGAGAAGTCTCCCGTTTTTCCACGCGGTCGTAATAATATTCACCGGCGGTGGGAATTTCGTTGAATAATCGGAATTCCAGTTCCCGGGTGAGATACTGCTTGTATTTGAATTTCAGGGAAAGGAACAGATTGGGCGAGATGCGACTGTGCAGGTTGAACCAGTATTTGAAACCCCGGTCACTCTGATTGAAATCCAGTTCGACATCCTCAAAATCCCAGAGGGAAGCGCCATGTGCCTGCCAGACCGAGAAGGAACCGATGATTTTAAGATTTTCATTAAAATTATGGGTATAGTCGAAGTAGATCATATCGCCGTGAGTTACGGAGCCGGCCTGAGCCATATCGGGAGCGCCCGGCACGGCGGGATCGGAAAGAATGGAAAGGTAGGGCGGCTGTGAGACTCTGGTATATACATAACCGAACTGGAACCGGTCGAAATTGGAGAGATAGCAGACTACTCCCATTTCGGCCTCATCGGTCTGGGATTTATTTCTTTCCAGGCCATCATCGAATCTCTTGACCTGATGTTTATAACGGGGCCGGAAGCGCAGCTGATGCAGGGGGCGGAATTCCAGTTTGGCCTCGAAGCGGATGCCCCTTCTGGCATCGGATCTTCTTTCCCAGATATCAAGGTAAGCGCTGTTCAGAATGAATTTTTCGTGGAAGCGGTAACGGGTCTCAAAATAGATACCCTTCTCGGCCGAGGGCTGGGCGGAATTGAGATAAAGGTCGGTCAACAGAGTATTGTTCAGGCCATAGGTCAATCTTTCCAGGACAGTATCGTCGAATCTGGGGCTTTCGGCGAAACTGCGCTGGTAGGGATTATCGAAGTTCAGGTCATAATTGCGGTAAAGGGTGAGCAGATAAAGATTTTCAAACTGGGTATAAGCGCTTAAGACTAATGCTTTCGGGTCATCTCCCAGTTTCCAGAGAGAGCCGTCCAGTTCCATTTCGGCATATTCGCCCTGCAGGGAGGTATTGCCGATAACAGTTCGCCAGTCAAAGCCGTAAACACGGCGGTAATTGCGATCGCCGTATTGTTCTGATCTGGTGGAATACAGGGAAGTGATCTCCTTATCGGTGATCTTCCATTTTTCTTCTGCATCCTCCGGATCATTGATCAGCAGGTATCTCAGGGAATCGGCTCCGGGAATCACGAAATCGCGGTCATAGATAGCTTCATAACCTGTAAAACCGATATGAGAACCGATGAAGGGGGAAAAGGCCAAATGCCCCCCGATGATATTTTCGGTGAGAGCATCCCGGCGGGGTGCTATCTTCACCTGATTAAAATTGCCCGGATAATTATTGAAGAATTCTTCGGCTGTTTCCAGTTCATCATTGCTGAAGCGGGTAGTGAGATTGATATAACTCAGGATATAATCGTCATCATCCAGAATCCCGTTATCATTGCTGTCGTAAACCACGGCATCTTTCTGATCGGAAGAGAAGAAGAAAACAGCGTTGAGATGTTTACGCTGCCAGTCCACTGCCCCACCTCTCAGGGCATATTCGCTGGTACTGGAAAGATCGCCAATGATACCTGTGATCTTTTTATCGAAACCATATCCCGTCTTACGCGGGGTATAGAAATCGGTGTTCTCCATAACCAGACCTTCTCCGAACGTCGCTCGGTAATTGCCTCCATAGATTTTAATGAAATTGTGTCCCCACAGCTGAAATTCCTTTTCGTAACCCACATAGAATTTAGCATCATCCAGGATGTCGATAATTTCCTTATTAAAAATATCAGATTCCCCCTTACCTGTTTCAGTAAGGAAGCCCGCCTTCCATTCCTGGCGGAAACGTATCCTTAATTTATTGGAAACTATAGCTTTATGGTTCTCTAAATTGAAATATCCCCAATAACTCTGAGTTTTAACAGCGGGAGTAGCCGGTTCGGAAGTGGGTGCATCATAGCGGATCATGGCTTCCCGGTACATATCCTGCGCTTCTTCCGGGTAGGGGGTATCCCTGTATTTCAACTGGTAATCAAGGAAAAGATCCCTTTCTCCCCCAGGTTCCTGATAATTCACATAGTGTTGAATGTTGGAAGCGCCATAATA
>JAFGEH010000108.1 GCA_016931665.1 Candidatus Cloacimonadota bacterium
AACTCCAGTCCTCCTCCGAAGCGGATTTCCAGATCGGCACTATCCAGCCGGAAATTTCCCTGGAGATAAGATGTGCTGTCCTGCCAACCGGCGGGGGGGAGAAAAATCTTTTGCTGAGAATGGGGGGTTGCCAGCAGAACCAGCAGGATCAGAAGAATAATGGCCATTCCAGCAGAGAACCTGATCAATTTCCAGCGGCGGGATTGAGATCCGGACGCATGGAAGTAAATATCCCGTTCCATTTTCAGCAGATAGAATAATCCTGCTGCTGACAGATACATGATGCCGCCCGTCCAGATTACATCACTGGCGTAATGCCCGCCCTGCAGGATCCGGGTCAATCCGATCAGGCTACCCCAGAGCAGGGCCAGAACCAGAAATCCTCTGGCTAAAGTTTGTTTCCGCTTTCTGAGTACAAAATAAAGGACGAAGAAGTAAAAGCCCATCGAGGCATGACCGCAGGGGAAAGATTTTCCGGGACTGCCGGGATCGATCTGCAGGATTCTCTCGTGATTGTATTTTCCGCCGAATTCGGTAATATTGCGGGGCCGGGGTCGACCCCAGTTTTCTTTCAGGATGGTATTGATGACCAGTCCCGGGCCCAGAGCCATCACCAGGATCAGGTAAAGGCAGATTTTCCTGTATCTGGCCAGGCTGGTTTTCTGTAACCCCAGGGCCAATAAAATCAGTCCCCCTGCTGCCAGGATCAGGGCCGGGAAATTACCGAACTGGTAAATGACCTTCCAGGGCTGGGCATCTTTCAGGAACCAGCCTTCAGCCTGATCATAAAAAAGGCGCTGAATCAGAAGGTCGAGGTCGAAAATCAGAAAAGTGACGGTAGAGAGGGTAAGTATCAGCACGGGAAGCAGGAAATCCCGGTTAAGCAGTAGGGAAGAGGATTTTTTTCTTATCATGAAATTAACCTGGATTCAGCAGAATTTCTGGCAAGTAATTATAATTTGGCATAGAAAATTTATTTAAGTTCAAATCTTAAAAAATTTTCCCCTGAATCATTATTTTTAACTTGACAGTATTATTAACTTATTAATATTCGAGATTGTTTGGTAGAAATAATTGCATAATAGGCAGAATAACAGGAATTGGAGGAGCAATGGGTGATGAGATCGAGAGGAAGTTCCAAAAAGAACTGAATGCCGGGACGACTGCTCTCATCCTGCTCAGTATCATGGAGCAGGCGGATACTCCCATGTACGGTTATCAGATAGCCAAGCTCATGGAAGAGCGTACCGGTGAATTGGAGATCATGAAACAGGGGGCATTGTACCCGGTTCTCAGATCACTGGAAAACAATGGATTGTTATCGAGTAAAGTGGATCCCTCGGTATCGGGACCACCCCGTCGCTATTATTCCATCACGGAGGCGGGAATAGACCATTTACCACGTTGGAGGGAGATATGGCGTCAGACCAGGGATTTGATCGATAATATTTTGAGAGGTGAAGAAAATGTATAAAAGCGTAAATGATTATTTAACACAGCTGCAGAAAGAATTGAAAGGTACAGATAGAGCAATCGTCCAGGACGCTCTCTCTGATGCCGGGGAACATCTACAGACCGCTTTGGCCAGCCGGGGGCAGTCTGAAAACGAAATTGATTTTCTGAATCAGATCATTGAAAAATACGGAGAACCGGCTGAAATAGCTGCGGCTTATTCGAATATTGATATTCCCCAAGGTGCCGGGAAAGTCGCGCCTGAAATTCAGGAAAAACCGCCTTTCCGGGAGAAACCCTTCAGTTTTCTGGGAGTGATCAATGATCCGGCTGCCTGGGGGGCTGTTCTGTATATGCTGATCTCTCTGATCACGGGGATTTTCTATTTCACCTGGGTTGTGACCGGGGTAAGTCTTTCAGCCGGGTTACTGGTTTTGATCATCAGTATTCCCCTGATCGGGTTATTCCTGCTTTCTGTACGCGGGATCGCACTGATGGAAGGACGGCTGGTGGAAGCACTATTGCGCATTCGCATGCCGCGAAGACAGATCTTCCTCAACAGTGGTCGGGGACTTTTCAGGAAATTAAAAGCTCTACTGGCCTCCCGGCTGACCTGGGAATCACTCGCTTACCTGATTCTGCAATTTCCCCTCGGGATCATCTATTTCACTCTGAGTATCACATTATTCGCCGTATCCCTGGGCGCCATTGCTTCTCCTTTTCTCAGGCTTATTTTTGCCCAGGCTGTGGAATGGGAGACTAACAATCAACATCTGCCCGACTGGTGGCTGCCATTGATCTTCGTTGGCGGATTGTTACTTTTCTTCCTGAGTCTGCATCTGATACGCCTGATCGGTAAAATTCACGGTAAATATGCCAAAATAATGCTGGTTCAATGATGGCAAAGGGCAGGTTTTAACCTGCCTTTTTTATTATTTTTCAGAATATTAAACTTCTATTTATTTGACATACTTTTTAGGGATTGTAATTAAATACAAGACAGTTCAAATTAAGAAGAGGAATTTCTGTGAATTTCAAAAACCTGGCCCTGGCTCTTATCGTTGCTCTGGGATACCAGATCCTCCTGAAAATCACTTATCTGTTTATTCCTTCAGGAACTTGCCCCTCTAGATCCCGGGGTTAATTGCCGGGCGGGTAATTGTGGTGCTCCCTTCTGTACAATTCTCCAGTGTGCGCGGGAAAAAGGGATCGATCTCTACCTCTATTGCGGGGATTACCCCTGTCAACGAGTTCTGGGAATTGCGCAGGGATATCCCACCCTGCTGGCGGATGGAGAAAGAATAAGAAAGATCGGACTGGATGCCTGGATCAGGGAGCAGGAAGAACGGGCTGAGACTATGGATTATTTTCAGATAACTTCTTCAAATTGTGTTTGGCTTCGGAGAATCCGGGCCAGAGTTGGACCGCCATTTCAAAATGATGTTTAGCATCCTCCAGGTTACCCAGTTCAAAGTTGGCTATTCCCAAGTAGTTATGGGTTTTGGCATTTTCTCTGATAATATGTGGATCTTCCTGGAAAGAACGTGCATCATACTTCCTGTGTTCATCTTCTCCCAGACAGCTTTCTCTGATTTCCTGAATTAGAAGTTTTTTTTGAGGTACCGCTAAAGAATCCGGCACATTATCGATCCGGGTAGATCGATAATATGTATTTATATCTGTACTCATTTGCAGGGCTTTCTCAAAAGCGTTTATGGCTTGGTTGAATTCCTTGATAAGAACATAGTGATAACCGAGTTTCTGATAGGTGTTGGTAGGATCCTGAACAAAATCCAAAGCATTTATATAATTATTAATGGCATTTTCATGGTCTTTTTGCAGGGAATATAATTCAGCAAGGTTGTAATATGTCTTTCCATGATCAATATTATCCATTTGCAGTAATTTTTTATAGTAATTAATGGCAGTTGCATATTCTTTAAGTTGAGAGTAAGCCAGCCCCAGGTTGCCGATTACAGCTTGATGATCCGGGTTGATGGCGAGTGCTTTTTTGTAGTTGAGAATTGCACTCCTGAAGTCCCCCTGAGTTAACAGAATATTACCCTGTTCAATATACGAGGATATCTCAACATCTTTACCCGGCGCCGAGATAGCAACAAGCCAGTCAGGCTGAAGCATAGTGAATATCCCCATAAGGATCAAACCTGAATAAATCAGATATTC
>JAFGEH010000009.1 GCA_016931665.1 Candidatus Cloacimonadota bacterium
CATGATCTCACGGTCGGAAAAGAGCCCGATATGCCTGAGGACTCTGATATATTCTATATGCCCAGGATAGCGCAGGGTTTTTTCTTTCAGGTCGGGGATATCCGTAGTTTCCAGGAGGGACCGTAGACCGTCTGTATTGAAGGCTTCCAGGGTGCCGATTTCCGGCAGTTCCACCAGTTCAGGATCGGAAAGGGCGGGCTTGATGATGATCCTGCCATTCTCTCTCATTCTGGCCGGCCGAAGGTATTCTTCAATAACATCGATCGGTGAGAAAGGAGCTTTATACTGAAAGGGCCAGCTTCTTACCTGAGGTAAGCCACCCACCAGACATTCGGTGGCCTGGATTTTCATTTTCCCGGTATGATACCCGATGATTACATTACTCATACCCGGAGCAACTCCACAGTCAACCACAGCAGTAACCATTCGGGAACGTGCCAGTTCATGCAGCTTACCTGTGTCTTCAGGTGAAAAGGCGATGTCAACGGTGTCCTTTCCAGCTTCTATCACCTGCCGAAGGGTGGAAAAACCCATAAAACCAGGCACAGCGTTCACCACCAGATTAACCCCGGAAATTGCTTCCTGCAGTTCATTTTCCCTGTCCAGGTCTAACAGGCAGGGTTCAATATTGGCTGCAGACAAAGAATCCAGAATATCCCGGTTTTTATCTACAGCCCTTACCTGGTGTTTTCTGCTCAGATCCAGAGCAATGGCACGGCCGACCAGACCGCATCCCAGAACAGCTATTTCTGCCATAGTTTCCACCTTGCTTTTTTTAATGTATAGAAATGAGTTATTTCAATATCTTCCGGGCGGTCCGTACCATGCATACCTCTACCCAGCAGGGCATCATAGTGGGCACCGTGATCCGGCGAGAACAGAATCAGGTGATGATATTTCTGCCAGGCTCGGCGCACACAGCGATGCAGGCGGAGGAATGCCTCCAGATGATTATTGGAGGCCTGGACCGCTGCCTGGGAGTAAGGATCAGAGTGGTGCAGCTCGTCGTCGTATTCCTGCTGGTAAGACAATATCAGATCATGTTTTCCGGCTTTGATAAGAGTCTCACTGCGGATAATTACCTGCAGGTCGTTCTCGGTTGGGTAATAATCAAGATCTCGTTGCTGAAAAATTGTGGCGATGCTGGAATCCTGAACAGAAACAATTGCCACCCGCTTTCCGGCTTCGGCCAGGACATCAAACAGGGTTTCAATCTGCACTACCGGTTTTTCGTATTTTCTGATGCCATGGATATCCGGATCGGCTCCGGTGAACATGGAAGCGAAACAGACCGGAGTGAAAGAAGGTACTACCGATAACATGGGAATCTGGCGGTCAGCAAGTTGATTAAGCCTGCTGAACAGTAAAGGATTGACGGAGAGTAGATGCTCACCTATGGCATCAGGGGCAAAGATCAGACATTTCTCTAGTAATTTTCCTCTCAATTTTCTGTTTCCGAAAGACAGTATTTCCGGGATTGCTATCTCAGTGCAGGCACTGGGATTCCGCACGCCAAACAAGGCACAAAGCGTGGGAGTGATCGCAGCAATAGAATATCTGACGGGAATCATGGCATCATTTTCCTAACTGGTATAGGATAAAACCAAGCACAGAGGGTCAGTAGTGTCTCCTGATCGAAAGGGTTAAATCGGGGACAATTTATCTTCTCGCCCTCATAATAACTTTTCCGGATCAAAATTCCTCCCTTCCGGTAGCATTTCAGATTTCAAGTTCATGAATAGCAGGATCTTGTCAAAAAATATCAATAATTACCACATGGTTCTTAGGGGCAAAGAAATGTTAACAGAAAATGTGGTATAAATGAAGTATAGGAAAATTTCGGTTTTACCTGAGCAATCAAACTTACCGGAGATGACTTTTTACTTATATTGTAACGACAGATAAGCAATAAAATACTTCGATCTGTTCTTCAGAAAAGATCGATCGGATTAAACAGGTAGAGGTTGATTTCTTTTTAGAATTCCCCCAGTTGTACCTGGATGCCAACGGTGTGAAATTTCCGGGGACTCATGCCGATTACGCCTACTGGCTGATCCAGATTCACATAATCTACTTTGATGATAACGGGTTTTGCTGTACAGCCCAGTTTGTGCAGTGGCAGACTAAGTCCCAGCCCATAGGTTATTTCTTCGAGATATTCTTTGTTCTCGGGACTATCCGGAATATCCGACCGGTAGAAACCGCAACGCAAAGACAGTACTTCCAGGAAAGTAAATTCAGTGCCAAGATGCAGAGCGGTGTAGTCTTTACTGTTCAGCAGGTCGAAATATTCCGCAGAAACCAGGATATCAACTCCGGATAATCTTTTCCAGCTGGGATTCTTTAACCAGTGCAATTCATAAGCAGTCCCCAGGCGCCAGACCGCCGGTAATTCCCAGGAGGAGTTATCTCTTTCGATTCTGGCCTGATTCAGATTAATCAAACTGGTTGCCAGGTTCAGATTGTGTTTATACCTGTGATCAGAAGAGAATTTCATTTGATAGATTATTCCCAGATCCGAGTAGTAAATACGGTCTTTAACAGCCAGATCAGCCTGGAAGAGATTGACATTCAATCCGGCATAAAGTCCCGGGATTGTTTCTCTGGACAGACCTAGAGTATAAAGGGTATATTGGGGAATGTATGTTTCTTCAAAACTGTTTGGCGAGTCAGAGGCTTTCTGGTTATAATCCAGATTGATCCTACCCAGAGTGAAAGTTCCTATTCCTGTTATATGCGTACTTACTGCGAGGTTCAGGAATTCAGATTTATTAATCAGATTTGCTGGCGATGAATGTACCAGGCCGAAATTGAAGATGGGCAGCCGGGCATTGCCAGCGGGGTTATAGTAATAGGAGAAAATATCTCCATTGATAGCCACCAGTGACCTTCCCAGGGCTTCGGCACGGGCCGAAGGCTGACGGTAAAGGAAAAAGTCAGAATATTGGCCAGTGTAATCACACTGGAGAGAACAAAAACAGATCATCAGCAAACAGCTCAATATCATAGTTCTGGTTTTCATAATATCCTCCTGATTAGATAGATTGAAAATATGGAAAGTCTTTCTCCAGGTTGCTGGCCAAAACTTGAACAGGGCTGAAAATAGTGCAAGAAAAAAATAATCTACATGTCGGTGCCCGCAAAACCCAAAGGTCCTGCCTAATTGCAACCCGATCCGGGTCGCTGATTTCTATTCCCGGTTTTCAGCATCAGGAGATCAGGCATGTATGAATATGGGCCATACTAGCAATCTGGCAGAATTTTATTCTTACTATAAAATTCTTAACTGAAGATTTTTTATTGTTTTATCAATAAAGCCGAGACACGGGTACTCATCCTTATATCTCGGCTTTATTGATTGAGAAGGATCTTAACTGATAATTAACAATATCCTGCAGGAATTATTGTAATAATACCATTTTCCTGATAGAACTATAATCATTAACGATCATTCTACAGAAATAGATACCACTATTTAAATTTCTGCCTTCATCATTTCTTCCATCCCAGATAACCAGGTAGTTACCAGCCTCTGTATTTTTCTCCACTAAAGTTCTCACTTTCTGACCACGGGTATTATAAATTTCAATGATCACCTTACCTGTTTCGGCCAGCGAGAAGGAGATGGTCGTATTAGGGTTGAAAGGATTGGGATAAGCCGCATTAAGTTTCGTGAAAGGGGTGGGAATGTCTGAACCATCAGCAGCAGATGATTCTATCGTAAATTCTGCTTCTACAATATCACTCGGGAAATATCCATCTTTATATGCCCGTGCTTTTACTATGGCAGATTCATCAAGAGTAAATGGTTCATCATAGAGGTAAGAATCTTCATCTGGATCTTCCCCATCGAGGGTATAGTAGATCAAAGCATCTTCTGTGTCGCAGAATAATTCCAATACAACCTCATTTTCATAAACACCCGGGTCTGGGGTAATCGTCGGCAGAGCCACTTGTTCAGGAAGGATAACTTCCAGAATCTCCGAAGGATCCGATGCTCCGAGTGTATAGAGAGCGATAATATAGTAAGAATAGAGCCCGGGTTCCAGATCCCCATCAAGATAACCTTCCTCAGTAACGAGCTGACTGTTGATCTGCTCAAACTCGGCTTGAGGACTATCCTGACGATAAATATTATATCCTAGCAGATTACGATTACCCGGGGCAGGAGCATCCCAGAAGAGTTCAATATAAAACATCCCTACTTCAGCAGAAAGGTTCAGGGGAGGGGAAAATATCATTTCCTCAACCTGTAGATTAACCGTTACTTCAGTCTCCAATCCGAAATTATCATCGGTAATGATCAGAGTTACTGAATAATTCTCACCGCCTGTCAGCCCGGATGTTTCTATCAGAAGTTGGATCTCAACTTCATCATCAGGTGGAACAATGCCTGTTGGATCTGCTACTGTAAGCCAGGCGGCCGGTTGTGAAAGAGCTATTTCATATTCCAGGTTTGCTGTACCGGTATTGCTGATTAATATTGATTCAGTAGTATTTTCACCTTCAACAAGTATAATATTTAACTCAGTCGGAGTTACCTCAATGATCGGAAATAAATAATCGAAGATCTCAACAAGATCAATACAAACCCCATGTCCACCTCCGGAGACCGCTTCGAATCCGATATAGTAATCACTATTCTGTTCAGGCAAGCTAATCATCCTTTCTGTCCAGGCAGGTACATTCTCATCATAACTCTCCAGTAGGAACCAATCACCATTTTCTCCGATCTTATAATAAACATGCAATTCGTCCTGGGCTGTATTCCAGGCAGCCTGAGCATGCTGAAATCTTAATATCGGATTCACTGCATTTTGTATCAGAATTGGGGGAGTCATCAACACAGTGCTTTGTCCAAGGGTTTCTGAATGGAAAAAGGCATTAAATAAGCCTTCATAAGCAGAAGGAGGATTCCCCGTACTTCCGCCATCCTGGAAGGCCCAATCAGTATTACCGATGGTATATTCTTCCATCCAGTCTTCCGGCAGCGAACCGGTCTCAAAATCTTCTTCAAAGGGAATTTCATAACCGGCACCAGAACTAACAAAAGTTATAAATCTTCCGCTGACATCGATTATCTTGGTATCCACCAGAACTCCCTGGCGATTAATCTCATAAACTCCGGAGCCATTGGTTACCAGAATATTGCCGTTGGGCAATTCATACACTCCTCTCAGTCCGGTAATAGGATTATAAAATCCAACCTGAGTTCCCTGGCTGTTAAACTCGTATACCCCGCTGGGATTACTGAATGTTGCCACCAGGATATTGCCATTGGGTAATAACTGCATCTGTTCCGGGAAACTAATTGAAGCTACAAATGTTCCGAGCGGTTGACCATCTGCATCATATCGGTGTATGGCATTACTGCTACTGGCGCTGATCAGATAATCATTGAAATCAGGCCTGAAGATTATGGACCAGGGTCCGTTTAAACCACCGGCATCATTGGCAATAAAATTACCCAGATACTGTCCTTGAGAATCAAACTCAGCAATTCCGTTGGCATTAGCACCTGAAGCCACAGTAACCAGATAATTCCCGTTATCCTTCACAAACATTCCCCGGATATTGTCCAGAATTGCATTGTTAACCCCGCCTGCAGGAGCAAAAATACCTTCATAAAGACCATCAAAACTGAATTGCTGAACCAGATCCCTGACCTGATCTGTCATCAGGAAACTCGTCTCTTCTGCATTCATAACTATGTGGATGGGAGTAGACAGGTAATCAGGATAGGCGGGGATAAAATTGGCATCGATCAGATCACCAGTTTGGGGATCAAAAGCCATTACCCTATCCGGAGTGCTGTCGGGTATCAGCAATAATCCCCCTTCGGGAATCTCTCTTAATGATCTTTCCACTCTGGAAGGGATTTCCCCATTTATTGATTCAGGTAACAATCCCTGTTCTTCATACCATTCAGGTGATCTTTCTGCTGTACTGAGAGATCCGAACAACAACAGAAATATTGAAAACAAGATAATAAAACGATAAGATTTCATTATTGCCTCCCTCTACGTATTTTCTTTTTTATGAATTACATAACTCTTTTGTCAATCAGAATAATTCCAGAATAGTATATCCCTGCTGTTATACCGAAATAGACTATAAAAAATATCTGCTTTCTATGATAACGTATCCGGATATTTTGTCTGAGTTAAACGATGGTATAAGCATTAACAAAAAAAAGGGAGGTCATCGGCATATTAAGTGTTGAATAGGAGAAGTCTGGTGAAAAAGAAAATTATAGAATTCTCATTTTTAATGCATAATCTAACCTGGATAATCAATTATCAGCGTGTGTAATAAAAGGCAGATCCGCTATTTCGGTTCAGTAAATGATTGCCTTAATAATCTCGAGAAGTAAATATTATTTCCAGATCGCGATTATGTTTTAACCTATTGTTATTAGTTGATCCCACCCGAAAGACAAACATCAGATTGTAAATGAACGTGCATTATATTGTTTTTTTTACAATCACTGCTCACGGTTCCCATCTTGAATTTGATTAAAAAAGGATGCCAGATCATTTTTTTACATTGATCACCGCTGGAAAAATTCGTATGCCCAACGGAACTGAATGCCCGCCAGAGCGGCGCATTCCTGATCTTCCGGCCTGTCTCCCACCAGGAGGCTGTTCTTCCAGTTGACCACATAACCGTTATTCCACGCTTCTACTTCCAACACGGCCAGCATGCCGGTTTCCGGTTTACGCAGGAGTGAACGGTAATTGAAAGGCGAAAGGGAACCCTCCTGATGATGAAGGCTGAACTGAATACTATGAAAGGGATTTCTCTTGAACAGGGCTAATGTCCTTTCAATTTCCGCCAGGTTGGCAGGTTGATCCTTGAAACCGAATGCCACTCCTCCCTGATTGCTGACACCGAAGATCAGATAACCCTGCTCGCGGTATTGCCAGATAATTTCTTCTGTTCCCGGGTATAATTCAATATCGTCGGGTCCGTTGATATATTCCCCGCTTTTAGATCTGCGAATAGTTCCGTCCAGATCCAGGCAGAGCGCGGGAGCAATAGCAGCGGGAACCTCGGAATGTTTGCGGATAATTTTCTTGAACATCAGCAATCAATCTCCTTCAGGTTAGAAGCCAAGATATCGACTGAGATTCTGGACTGAAAAGATTCTTATTGATATCTTTCCAGTTCTTTCCTGACAAAATCAACCAGCTCCTGCAAATAACGAGCGGAGAAGTCGAATTTGATGCCAGCTGCCCGGTAAAGTTCATCCACCGGACGGGAGTAACCGAGGGTGAGGAATTTTTCATAGGCAGCCAGAGCTTTCTCTTTACCCAGTTTGCGGTAATTACGGTATACTGCCAGAGCCCCCAGCTGGGAAATGGCGTATTCGATATAGTAGAAGGGAACCTCAAAGACGTGAAGCTGATACAACCAGGTTATTTTGCGGAATTTTTCCAGTCCATCCCAGTTGACGCCGGTGGCAAAGCGTTCCATCAATTCCTCGAAATGGGTTTCCCGTTCTTCCACGGAATGATCCGGATTGAGATAAATCCAATGTTGGAGAGCGTCTATGATCATAGCCCAGGGCAGGAACCCCACGGCACTTTTCAGCTGGTCACGTTTGGCTTTGAGCAGGTCAGCCTCGTCAGGATAATATTTGTCCCAGTGATCCATAGTCAGGAATTCCATGGCCATGGAAGCCAGTTCAGCTACTTCGCTGGGAGTGTCTTTATAGGGAGAAAGCTTGATATGGTTAGTGGCGAAGGTATGCATGGCATGACCTGATTCATGCAGCAGAGTAACAACATTTCGGTGCAGCCCCACGGCATTCATGAAGATGAAGGGAGCTCCGGTTTCTGCCAGAGGATAGTTATAACCACCCGGTGCTTTGCCTTTGCGGTTTTCCAGATCCAGAAAATCACTGTTCTTCATCATTTCCAGGCGATTCCCGTACACAGGATCCAGGTCATGCAATATTTCAATGGCTTTATCCGTAAATTCCTGGATCGTCTGGAATGGCTTCAGGATCTTGCCATCCAGATCAACAGCAGTATCCCAGGGTCGGACGCAATCCAGTTTCAGAATCTGGCGCCTTTCTTCTGTAAGTTCCCTCAGAAAGGGAATAACTACTTGCTCTACAGAGCGATGAAATTCCAGAAGCTGGTGGGGTGTATAGGAAAAGCGGCCCTTGGCCTGATGCATATAATCCCGATAGTTAGCAAATCCTGTATTGGCGGCGATCTGGCAGCGGATAGTTTTCATCTCGTCAAACAGCCGGTTGAATTCATCCCTTTTAGCCAGCATGGCTTCGTTACGTAAGCGCCAGACTTCTTCCCGAACCTGGCGGTCGGGATCCTGCAGATGGACAGCCAGCTGGGAAAGGGTTTTTTCCTCACCCTTATAATTGATCGTGATCTTAGAGAAAATGGCTCCATATTTATTGGCCATTTCCCGTTCTTTGATCTGGAGAGGGATATTTTCTTCACGGAAGAGTTCAATCTCATTGGCAATAATTCGGTTCAGAAGACCGTATTCTTCTTCTTTCAGTTCCCGGCGCCAGGGGCTGTCGTAGAATTTCCGGTTGAGCTGGAAGGAATAAGGTTTTACTTTGGAAACAATGCCGGCGAAGAATTCGTTATAATTCTTTTCATATTCTTCATTGTCGGCAAAACGGGTCATTTTGATATATCGCCAGGCCATTTCTTCATAGAGGATATTGTAGAATTCACTTACCTTTTCCAGGAATCCGATGAGGGAAGCAGCAGAATCGGGTTGCTCCAGCTGCAGTTTATCCAGTTCTTTTTTGACGACATTCCAGTTTGTGATGTCAAACTCAGCAGGGAAATATTCTCTGGGCAGGGGTTTAATAACGGCATTGGTATATTTCATAAAAAACTCCCTCGCAATTTTTCGTTTGAATTTTCCGGATTCTTTCTGGCTGACAAGTTTTTTTGGATTTTTTTCAGAAATGTCTTGTCCGAAATTTCACTATCCGGCATTAAAAAAATCAAAATTTCAAAGGAGTTGAAAATGAAATATTACACAACAATAATGTTTTTATTAATGATTTTTTCCCTTACCTGTATGGAATATACGGTCTGCAGTGAAAGTGGTGATTTTGTTCCTTCCTGGGTGACAAACGATCTTAATTATCAACTGGCGTCAGAAGGCAACAAATACCAGCGCGAGGTGGGAGAATGGTCCGGAGCCGGACCCTGGGGAGGCAATGTGCGCTCTCTGACAGTGGACGGATCGGCTGAGGAAAGAATGGCAGTGGGTTGCGGCTTCAGCATGCTGTCAACAGCCGGGGGAGTATGGTACAGCGAAGATAGCGGAGCACACTGGCAGGCTTCTTCCCTGCAGGGGAAACCGGTTTATGCCGTCTGTAATTCACCTTCCGAACCAGGTGTAATGTGGGCGGGAGCCAGGAATGGGCTCTATAAATCCAATGATTACGGTGAGATGTGGACCCTGATGGGATTCAACACCACCTTTGTTATTGCCGCCGGGGTACATCAGAGCAACGGGGAAGTGGTAGTTGCCGGGCTGGCCAGCAACAGTGGTATCAGGGTTACCCAGAACGGCGGGGAGACCTGGGAGACGGTTGGTCTTAACTCAGGATATATGAAAGGTTTCGCCAGCACTCCGGCCGATACTTCCCTGATGGTTATTGCAGTTTCCGGGCTGGCCAGTTCTGTTTATAGCAGTTCAAACCTGGGCAGCAGCTGGGAGGGGATGGGTTTGGCCGGTGATGCTTATGATGTAGAGATATCAGACTCAGATGCTGATTTAATCTTCGTGGCTCATGATAATGGAGTTTACCGCACTACCAACGGTGGTGCTGACTGGCAGCTGGTGCTGAATGCTGGCACTGTACGCAGCCTGGTGGTTCGTGGCAGTGAGATATATGCGACCATCAATGGCGTTGGCGTTTACGAATCTGCCGATAATGGAGAAGAATGGACCCTGAACAGTAACGGTATTGTGGAAACCAATTGGGCCACTGGCACAGGCAGTCAGGAGGGAGTATATTTCGGGTTCTGGGGAGGAATTTATCATTCTCCCGGTTTGGATTCGGTTTATAACCTTTATCAGGAAGGCCTGAATGCCGCCAGTGTTCATGCCGTAGCCTATTATGCCGACCGGGGCGAACTCTGGGCGGTTACCGAAGGCAGCGGCATTTATCTGAGCAATGATCTGGGAACAACCTGGGAACACCGCTCTAGCGGCCTGACTTCCTGGACGGTTTATAATATGGCTCCCAATGATCACGATTTCTATCAGGTGGAAAGAATGATGGCGGCAACCTATGATGGTGTATTTGCCTCCGATGACCATGGCAACAGCTGGTACCAGATTGC
>JAFGEH010000109.1 GCA_016931665.1 Candidatus Cloacimonadota bacterium
CAGGCGAATATTCCGGTAGGCATTTACCGCTCTTCCGTGGATGGCAGATTCCTCTCCGCTAACCCAGCCATGATCAGGATCCTGGGATTTGACAACGAGAAGGAGATGTTCGCGGTTAAAGCTGCCGATCTTTACATTAAACCCAGCCAACGCCAGGAATTTATCGATAAAATATCCCGGGACGGCTCAGTTTCTGCCTATGAACTGCAATTGATCCGCAAGGATGGCAGCAGTTTCTGGGCAGCTGTTACCGCCAAATCCTTCACCAATCCTCAGGATAATCAGATTTATTTCGATGGTCTGCTGGAAGATATTACAGTGCAGAAGGAAGCCCAGGAACAGCTGCGCCAGAGCAAAGAGCGGCTGGATATTATTCTGCAGAATATCGGAAATGGTGTTATGGTAATTGACCAGGATCAGAATATCATTCTCATGAACAGAAGAACCCGAGAATTGCTCGGTTTTTCATCCGATCAGCCTGATCTGAGGACCTTGAAAGCTGCCCTGGAAAATTGCCGCGATCAAGGCCTTATCCTGCTGAATTCCCTCGAGCAGGATTATTTCCGCAATCTTCCCCTGACAATTGAAAAACCTTATCCCCGGATCCTTTATATAACAGCTACCCCTTTCACAGATATTGATGGCAGATCGGCAGGTAAAATCTTCATCCTGGCTGATGTTACCAGAGAGAAAGAGATCGAACAGATGAAAACCGATTTTGTTTCCAGCGTCTCACATGAACTGAGGACACCCATTACCTCAATTATGGGTTTTGCTAAAACCATCATGCTGAACAGCAATATCTCCCGTGAGGACCTGACTGAATTCATCAATATTATCTTTAATGAGAGCGAACGTCTGGCCAATCTGATCGAGGATGTCTTGAGCATTTCCAGGATCGAGTCAGGCAGAGTATCCTATAAATTCAAATCCGTAGATATAGTAAAAATCATTGAAAATGTATATCAGATATACAAGATGCAGGCTGAAGAAAAAGGATTGAAAATAACACTGGAACTCACAGCTGGGCTTCCTCAGGTCATGGCGGATCAGGATTCTATCCATCAGGTGCTGGTAAATCTGATCGGAAATGCCATAAAATTCACCGAATCCGGCGGCAGTGTTAAGATCAGGCTTTTTCAGCAGCAGGGAGGCATTATTCTGGAAGTTGAAGACACCGGCATGGGCATCCCACTGAAAGATCAGGATAAGATCTTTGAAAAATTCTACCGGGTGCACCGACCAGGTAAGGAAATTCAGGGGACCGGACTGGGTCTTTCCATCGTAAAACAGATTATCGATGCCCATCGCGGGCATATCACCTTGATCAGCAAGGAAAACCAGGGTACTACTTTCAGGATTATCCTGCCCTGCCCTGGGCAGGAAGAAACAAAAAAGAATATTGATTGAAATAGAGGAGATTGTATGAAGATTCTGATTATTGATGATGACCAGAATATAAGAAAACTCGTCAGCTTTAATCTGTCCCTGAAAAAACATCAGGTTTTTGCAGCCAAAGACGGCCAGGAAGGTATTCAGCTGGCCATCAGCCAACAACCGGATTTGATTCTTCTGGATATAATGATGCCGGTTATGAATGGTTATGAGACCTGTAAAAAGCTGAAAGCCGATGAAAGAACAAAAAATATCCCTGTTTTCATGCTCTCAGCCCGTGGTCAGATGACTGACCTGGACGATGCTTTCAATTCTGGAGCCGATGACTACATCGTTAAACCCTTCGATGTGGGAAAACTGAACTACACCATTGATTATAAGATGAATACTTACCTGGAAAGACTCTCCAGGAAGAAGACTGATTAACCTTATTCTCACCGATATTAAATAAATGAGCCTGAGGATTGTTAATGTCCTGCCGGATTCTCTGGGAGAGGATAGCGGCTTACAGGCAGGATTTAAAATCCTATCCATTAACCATCATCCGGTTAACGACTATCTGGATCTGCAATTCTATTCAGCTGAACCTGAACTTGAGATCATATACCAGGACCTTGATCAGGTTGAACATACAATCAGAATTAACCAGGACTGGCAAAAACCTCTGGGAATTGAGACTCAGGATCAAACCTGTATAACCTGTGCCAATAACTGCATCTTCTGTTTTGTGGATCAGATGCCGCCCGGATTCAGAAAAACACTTTACATCAAAGATGATGATTATCGGTTATCCTTTGTTTACGGAAATTTCATAACACTTACCAATATCGCTCAGTTCCATCGGCAACGTATCCTCAACCAGAAACTCAGCCCTCTCTATATTTCTGTGCATACCACCAATCCGGATCTGCATCGCCGCCTGCTGCGTTACAATCATGAATTCAATATCGTACAGGCATTGCAGGAAATCATCCAAGCGGATATTAAACTCCATACCCAGATTGTCATTGTTCCCGGCTGGAATGATCGGGCTGAATTAGAACGAACCCTGCATGATCTGCATGAGATGGGGGATAACATTCTCTCTATCGGGATAGTACCTGTAGGTCTGACAGCTTTCCGAAAAGATCTCACCGGACTGCAACCCGTTCAAGCGGAAGATGCCCGGGTCATCCTGCAGGCTGCTGCGCCCTATCCCCGTACTTACTGCGCTGATGAAATATTCCTGCTTGCCGGAAGAGATATACCCAGAACTTCCTATTACGATGACTTCCCGCAACTGGAAAACGGTATTGGTATGCTGAGATTATTTTTTAATAACTGGACGCGGAGAAAGAAAAAATTCCTCAGAGAGGTAGCTTCCTTAGATTATAAACTTGTATTTATCACCGGCAAACTGGCTGCTGCCAGCCTGCAGAAGATTGCTGATGAGGTCAATCTGCAGATTCCTGGTAAAATACGCGTAGCACCTGTTGAAAACAATATGCTGGGAAAATCGGTAACGGTTACAGGTTTGCTTGCCGCCGGAGATATCTTTGCCCAGGTCGAATTACAGGAAGATGAAATAGCTGTTCTTTCGGAAGGGATACTGAATGATAATTATCTTACTCTGGATGATGCTGATATTGAAACTTTCAAAGGATATTATGGGAAACCGGTAATGCTGATTGATGAGGAATTCAGATATTGGAATATCTTCTGATATTTACCATCCTCTATTCTGATAATAGGGATTGAAATAACCTGACCCAAGATTTCGGTATTCAACCACAATATTAAAACTGCTGGAAGGATGATAATTCAAACTGAATTCCGGTATAATCCGGCTGGTATTATCATCGTTACCTTCAATCTGAAAACCCCGATCAATTGTCGCTGTCCCGAAATTGACGAAACTCAGGTCGAGATTCAAATCAAGCTTCGAATTGATCTTATAGAAAATATGATTGGTATAAACAGACTGATAGTAACTTAAGTTGTCTGAATTAACTCCGGTTGAGAACGAAATTGTATGGCTCATTTTGATATTGTTAAGATTGAAGAGAGATGGGGAATTCAATGTAGGATTTAAAATCCTGGGAGAAAATTCAGCAGCTAAAATCTGGATAAATATAAGTATCAGGACTAAAAAAGTTATTTTTTTCATTTTCCACCTCACTTTCTCATTTTACGATTTCTGCCGTCCCCTTAACTTTGTAAAGGATTTTATAGGAAAAAAATTAAAAGAATATAATAATCAGGCCTGGATCAGGTCGCCTGGCTTGATTACCCTGCGGAAATCATAGTACGGTAGATTTTTGAAGAGCTCTTTCAGCTGAACTTCCAGCATCTCGACTGATCCGTTGTTGTTTATATTAACATCAGCCAGTCTGGCCTTCTGCACCGGCGCCAGTTGAGAAGCCAGCTTCAATCTTGCTTCGGATTCAGAAATTCTATCTCTGGCAGTAATTCTGTTGATCAGTATTTCTTCCTCAGCATCGATATTCATTATCAGATCAAAACAACGCTCCAGTCCACTCTCGAATAATAATGGTACCTCGAAAATCAGATAATCCGCCTCCGCCTCCCTGATAATGCTGTCCATCTCCTTGAAAACCTGAGGATGAATTAACCGATTCAGCCATTGTTGATGCCTTTTCTCGCTGAAAATTACTTTGCCCAGCAGCTTACGATCGATTCTACCTTCCAGGCAAACCCCATCGCCAAAATGGTCTCGTATTTTCCTGCTGATATCAGGATCGTCCAGAATGGTATGAGCAATTTTATCGGTGGATACCACTTGGTATCCCTGTGACCTGAACCAGTTCGAGGCCAACGATTTTCCGGAAGCAATGGCACCGGTAATCGCTATCAGGAAGGGCCGATCAGGAGGTTTCATCTTTTATGCGCTGTGCCAGCTCATCAATAGTGATATCAGTTATTATTACGCCATTTTTGGCAACGGAGATTCTACCGCTTTCTTCTGAAACAACAATAGCGAAACAATCAGTTTTTTCCGAGATACCTACGGCAGCCAGATGTCTGGTGCCGAATTTCCTGGTGTATTCAATATTATCAGACAAAGGTAAAACCACTTTTGCAGCCAGAATGCGATCATCCCTGATAACTACAGCCCCATCATGCAGGATGGTTTTCTGATTGAAAATGGTGAGCAGTAATTTCAGAGAGATTTGGGCATCGATAACTTCACCGCTTTCGATAAATTCATTCAATTTTCTCTGATTCTCGATCAAGATCAGAGCACCGATCTTACGGTAAGACATGATCGAAACGGCATTGAGGAGAGGAGTATAGACTGATTTTTGCGTGTCTTTGAATAACAGCCTGAGATCGTGGTCCCTCACAATCCGGGAGAAAAGGCTTCTGATCTCAGGTTGAAACAGGATTACAAAAACGATTACCCAGTAATCCTTGAGAACTCTCAGGAAAGAGGTCATCATCCTCAGATTCAGAATAGAAGCTGTGAAATACAGTATCAGCACCAGCCCCAATCCCAGCAGGATCTGGTAACTACCTGTGCGTTTGGAGAGAATTATCAGACTGTAAAGCAGAAAGGCAACCAGAATTATATCGATAATATCGGCAACTGATGGCAACAGGAAGCTCATATCTGATCCCTGATCGAATTTAAGGTTAGAACAAACTGTTTATGAATTAAAACATCATGAACTCTCAACAATTGTATTCCATCTTCCACTGCCCTCGCGGCAGCGGCCAGAGTTCCTGCCAGCCTTTCTCGCGGTGAAGAAGGATAGATCCTGCCAATAAAGCTTTTACGGGATGCCCCTACCATAACAGGTACCCCCAGACTGTGAAATTCGGCCAGTTTATTCAGGATCAGCAGGTTATCCTCCTGTCGCTTACCGAAACCAATACCGGGATCAATTATGATCCGGTTTAGTTCAATCCCTGAATTCAGACAGAAATCGATCCTCTCTTTCAGAAAATCCAGTATCTCAGTTATCGTATCATGATAGAACGGTTTATCCTGCATATTCCGGGGAATTCCCTGCATATGCATCAGAACTACCGGCACATCGGGATTATCCCGAAGTACATTTATCATATCCGCATCGAAGCGGAGTGCGCTGATATCATTGATCATCCCTGCCCCGGCCGCGATGGCCTCTCTGGCGACTCCAGCTTTACAGGTATCGATGGAAACAGGCACCTGGCAAGCTTGGCTGATCATCCTGATTACCGGAATCACTCTGCGGGATTCTTCTTCGGCGGAAACAGCCTGAGAGCCCGGCCGGGTAGATTCTCCTCCGACATCAATTATATCTGCACCTTCATCAACCAGCTTTAATGCCTGCTGCCTTGCTTGCTCCGGATCCAGAAAATTACCCCCATCAGAAAAACTGTCCGGTGTCAGATTCAGGATACCAATTATCTTCACTTTATCCAGTGTCAGATTCTTCCCCCGGATATTTAACTCCCGGACAGCAGGTTTTGCCACAAGGATATCATACTGTTTCTGCAGGTCTTCCCGGATCTCCTTCAAACCAAAAATGCTCTGAGGTTGCAGTTTTCTGAGCAGTTTCCTTATTTTATCGGTATTTCCCAGAAGCAGCAGGTCACTGATCTCTGTCTTACCGTTGACCACTCCTCTGGCGACAGCGGCATCTCCTCCCAGACTCAGCATTTCCTGTTTAAGAATATTGGCTGCACCCACCTGTACACCTGTTAATTTTATAACAGTGCCCAGTGCCTTGGGAGCCATAACTTCGATCCCTTCACTCGATACCTGAACCCTGGCCAGCTCCAGGCGAGCTTCTGCTAAAGTTCTGATACTTAAAAACCGATTCATAAGGTTTACTTATTTCAGCCGGTAAATGAAGGTGATATAACCAATTTGGACAGTCTCACCGGAGACTGGATTGAATTTCCATTTACGCAAGGCCTGCAGACTGATTTCTTCCAGTACGGGATCGGCTTTCCTGACAACCATTAGATCTGATACGGAACCATCAGCTAAAACCTGAAACCGGATCTTCACACTGGTATTCTGCTGGATACCGGAAGGATATTCCGGCAGTATCCGGGTTAGAATATTCCGTGATAGGATATCACCTTCCAGGATATAAGGTGACTCTCCCGCACTGCCTTCCTGTAAACCCCGGGTCATAGTGTTCAGATAGTCCTCACTTGTTCCCAGAACAGGTTTATCTGCGGAATGTGAAATCTCGGGTGCAATTATCTCGCCCGTATGATCCCCGTCTCGGATATTACTGCCAACTTTCTCATCCAGTTCCAGCTCATTCAGGGCGGCTAGATCCTGATTAGATAAATGCAAGGGAACTTCATCTTCGGTGACAGCCCGGGGCAGATCCACCTTCTCCGGGATCAGGCTGGTTTTTGAACCTGAAGTTGTAAATCCTGATGCCAGCTGATTATGTACAGCTGGAACCATTAGATTCTGATTATTGGCTGCAGCCTGTATCCCGAATTCTATTATCTCTATCCGGTTGAAGTCTATTTTGGGTTTATACACTGCCACTATTAATAATAATACCAAAACCAGATGCAGTACACTGGAGATGAACAGGGAATAGGTTTTCTCACTCAATCTCATCTTCCCGATATACCCCGACTTCCGTGGCTATAAAAAACCGGTTGGATCCTGATAGTTTTGCCGTATCAAGCAGACGGACGATCTTGCTTAACGGAATATCCTGGTCCGCTCTGATCACAACAACCTGTTCTGGATCATTATACAGCTTGCTGTTTAAAACCTGAGACAAATTATCCCAGGTTACAGCTTCCTCGTCAACATAGAGCTTGTCATCCCGGGTTAAAGTAATACTGACATTGCGGTTAAACTCGTTCTGCTGGGAACTGGAGCCCGGCAGGTTCACCTTGATGCCGGAATGAGTAATGAAGTTAGATGAGATCAGCAGAAATATCAGCAGCAGAAATATCACATCGGTAAAGGAAATGATAGCAGCAGCTGTTATTCTTTTTCGGTTCAGGTTAAAGGACATGATCTTTACTCCTTAAATGAACCAGCATCTCACTGGCCTGATCCGAGATCTCCTGGGATATGGATTCCACTCGGCCAACCAGATGATTGTAAAATAATATGCAGATTATACCAACCGCCAATCCTCCTACTGTAGTGATCAGAGCTTCCCAGATGCCGTTGGCCAGCAGGCTGATATCAACTCCTCCACCAGTTTCGCCGATCTTCATGAAGACCTTGACCATCCCGGTTACAGTGCCCAGGAAACCGATCAGGGGCGAAATGGCGGCAAAAGTTGCCAAAGTTCCCAGCTTTCTTTCCAAATGATGGACCTCTTTCTGAACAGAAGTATCCAGGAGTAACTGGCTGTCCCTCTGCCCCGGATCAAAATGGCTCAATATCCTTCCTAGAACTCGGGCCAGGGAAATGCCTGTGTTATCACAATACTCCACTGCCTGATTGATATCTTTTTTCCCGATAAGCTCATAGAGCTTTGTCAGAAAATCTTCCTCATTTTTCCTGGTCCGTTTGAAGCTAATCAGTTTTTCAATAATAATGGCAACTGCAAAGAAAGATATTATCGCCAGCAGGATCATCAAGAATCCACCTTTGGCTGCAATCCCGAAAAAATTTGTTGCCTGTGGTACTCCATTTACCATGAGAGTATTTATAATCATGTCCATAGTTTCTGTTCCTCCAAAACAATTTTATTTCAACTATGCCTACCTGACTACGGTTTCCAAGATTGTCAAATATTCTTTTACACAACTGTTCTGCTACCAGAAGGATAATTGAATAACTCTGATATCTGGGAAAAAGTGGCCGATAATGTGACATCCTGTCCCATTTTATCTCCAGGCTGCATTATCAGCTTCCGATTTTCTGTTCCCAAATTAGAGAGATCGAAAAACTTTACAGGTAACCAGTAACTTTTACCGATAGAATTATAATAAACCTGAGATTTGGCATCCATTTTGCATTAGATTAAGGTGTGTGAGGGTGAATCAGGAATTCATGGGGCCTCCTGATTACCATATCTGTTTTTCTCTTTTCGGGAAAAACAGATATGGTTTCCCTCTTTTTTTTTATAGTAAACTCCTAAACGACAAATTGGTTGACATTTTTATTTTGCCCATCTCTTCTCACTGCAGGAGAGCATATGAATGCTAACACTTGGGACAAGTTTCTGGGTATAACTTCCTTCGGAGAAAGTCATGGCCCGTTGATGGGTGTTGTGATTGAATCGGTCAAACCTGGTATGATTTTCCCCATTCAACAGTTAAAGAAGGAACTCAAACGCCGCAGACCAGGAGGCGGTGTAGTCGGGACAACCCGTATTGAACAGGATGATTTTGAGATAGTCTCTGGCATATTCCAAGGCCGAACAACCGGCATGCCAATCTGCCTGCTTTTCCCGAACTGTGGTTACAATTCGTCCGATTATGAAAACTTAAAGGATATATTCCGGCCCGGGCATGGCGACTACGCTCTCTGGCAGAAATTCAAGATATACGATTATCGCGGTGGCGGGAGGATATCGGGACGAGAGACCATAGCCAGAGTAGCAGCAGGTGCACTGGTCAACAAAGCCCTGGGCAAAATCAGGATCAGCTCCCGAACACTCGGAATTGGCCCCTTTCAGACAGCTGCGGTTCAGGATAATATTTCGAATGAACTTTACTGGCCGGATAAGGATTCTCTGCCGGAACTGCTGAATTTTCTTCAGAAACTGAAGGATGGAAAAGATTCCGTAGGCGGGCTCGTGGAAGTCCAGATTGAAAATATACCAGCTGGTTTGGGAGATCCCGTCTTCGAGAAGCTGGAAGCAAATCTGGCCCAGGCGATCATGTCCATCGGCGGCGTTCGGGGATTTGAAATTGGAACAGGTTTCCAGCTGGCAGAAATGACTGGTCAGCAGGCTAATGATCAAATTACTTCCACCGGATTTCTTTCCAATCACGCCGGGGGGATTGCAGCCGGCATTACTACAGGACAGCCAGTGGTTCTCCGTTATGCAGTTAAACCTACTTCGTCCATCGGACTATCACAACAGACAATTGATACCCGGGGACGTGATCGGTCCCTGCTGATTAATGGCAGACATGATACCTGCCTGATACCCAGGATCATACCAGTGGCCGAAGCTATGATAAAACTTGTTCTGGCAGACGCCATCAGCTATCAGAGACTCCTGGCAGGGAAAAAACAGAAACTGTCTGATCTGCGGGAAGCTGTCGATAAAATTGACGAGGATATCCTGGTGGCTCTGTTACGCCGGACCCGGATCACCCAACAAATAGGACGTTTAAAGAGAAATGAACATTTAAGTATATCCGATGCTGACCGCGAAAAGAAAGTTCTTTCCAGCCTGAGTGAAAAAGCGGCCAACTGGGGCTTCAGTGATATTCCCATTTCCGATCTCTGGCAGATCATCTTCCGTTACAGTAAAAGCAGGCAATGATAATACTCTCTCTGCCTTTCCTGAATTCACAGTTTCTCCTTCGACAGGTTGAAAACCTGCCCGTCCGCTATAAATGGCTCGAATTCAGATTAGACTTTCATCCAGAGCCGGTTTCATTTCCCTGCGAAATACTTACGGATAATTCTATCCTGACAATAAGAGACCAGAGCGAGGGTGGTAAATTCCCCTTTGATTACTCCTGTAAAATTGATCTGTATAATAAAGCTCTTCTGAAATTCAAGGGATATGTCGACTGTGAAGCAAACCTTTTTCATCAGGATGATATAGATCCTGAGCATCTGATAATATCCCGCCATTTCAGCACCTTCCCAGCAGCAGAAGAGCTGGATAACCTGCTGGACCTGGCAGAAAAGTTCGGACCGGCCTATCTGAAAGTAGCCTGCCCGCTTGATTCTTACCATCACCTCAGCCAAATTGGACAATTTATCCGCAATTCAGATAAGAATATTATTTTTGCCGGCTACGGATTTCTGGGTAAGCTGTCCCGCTTGCTTTATTCTGTCCTGGGTGCCCGGGGCACTTTTTTTTCTCTGGATGGCCTGGCAACTTACCCCGGTCAAATATCTGCTTCCGAAGCAGAATTATTCAATATACATTCAATTACCACGTCCACCCGCCTGGGTGGCATCCTGGGTGGCGATCAAGTTTATAACTCTTTAGGCCTGACTCATTATAACGAGCTTTTTAAAACCCAGAACTGTGATGCCGTGTATCTGCCTTTCCCGGCTGTATCTTTCACGGATTTCAGGGGCTGGTTCAGGGAATATGAGCACCTTTTTTATGCCATCTCAATTACCATGCCCTTCAAACAACAGGCCTGTTATCTGGCTGAAACATCTCTGCAGGCTGCCAATTTATACGTGCCCGCAACCCGAAAACTGCTGAACACCGATGCTGCGGCTTTTCAGATGAGCCTGAATTTCCTGCAGTTCAAACCGGGTGAAACCATCCTGATCCTCGGTACTGGTGCCACAGCAGCAACTCTTTTAAGCTTGCTCCCAGCCACAACACGGATATTTGTCACCGGCAGAAACGAAACAAGGGGCAGGGTAATTGCCCCACAATACAATTCCACTTTTATATCAATTAAGCAGGCAGCTTCACTACAATATGATCTCCTGGTCAATTGTACACCTCTGGGACTGGACCGGGAAAATCCCGCTGAAGTATTTAAACTTCAGCTGCCGGGAAAAGTTATTGACTTGGTTTATGGCCCCCGGGAAACTTCATTGATCAGGCTCTGCCGCCAGCGGAAAATTAAATATGTTGATGGGAAAACATTCTGGGACTGGCAGGCGGTAATTCAGGAAAAAATCATGCTGGAGGAATTAAGGAGTTGTTTATGAAATTTTCAATGTTAACTGCATTACCCTTTTTTCTGCTTCTTTCCTGTACCCGTGTGGAGATACCGGACGAAATTTCAACCGTATTAAGCCAATCCGGAACCAATCGTTCCGAGTTGATTTCCACTATTGCCAGATTTCAGGAAGATAACGATTCCCTACGTCTGGAATGTCTCTATTATCTGCTGGAAAATTCACAATATCATAACTATGCCGTTATTGCCCTGTATGACAGCAACCGGGTGGAGATAGATTTTTCTGCTCTGGATTATGATAATTATGACCAGATAAGAAGCTCACTCGATTCTCTGGAAGCTGAATTGGGAGATTTATCCTGGGGCCTCCAAACCAGAAAAAACGATCCCGAATGCTTAAACACTGAATTCCTTATTCAAAATATTGACTTTGCCCTCTCCGCCTGGCAAAATTATACCTGGTCTCAAGATTATTCTTATAAGTTATTCCTTGAATATATTCTACCCTACCGGGGCAGCAGCGAGCCCCTTGAATCATGGCGTCCCTATTTTCAGGAGGCGCTTGCTGCAAAGATCGATTCCCTGCAGGGGGTCACTGATCCCCTGCAAATAGCTGTAGTTGCTAATCGCTGGTTGAAAGGAATATTCAAATTCGATCCCAGGTTTTACTGCCATCCCACCGACCAGGGTTTAACTGAAATGTTATTCAACCAGTCAGGGCGTTGCGAAGATATGACCAATCTGGCCATCTATACCCTCCGCTCTCTCGGAATTGCCGTTACCAGTGATTATACACCCTATTGGGCCAACAGCGACAATAATCACGCCTGGAATGCCCTGATCACACCTGCTGGTGAGGCCATCCCCTTTATGGGTGCCGAAGCAGAACCCGGTCTCTACAGACTCGGAGGAAAATTAGCCAAAGTATATCGCAAAACATTTTCAGCCCAGCCTGGAAACCTGGCCTTCAGAATAAACTCTGATTACAAGGTCCCAGCCTGGCTGAGCGGTAAGAACTATCTGGACGTCACCGCTTTTTATACGGATGTATCCGATGTTATACTGACCCTGGAACCATCCCGGATCGATTCGGCAAAATTCGCCTATTTATGCGTATTCAACGGAGGTGAATGGCAGCCGATCCATTGGGGAGAGATAATAGATAACCAGGTAACTTTCTCCGCAATGGGAACCGGTATCTGTTAC
>JAFGEH010000110.1 GCA_016931665.1 Candidatus Cloacimonadota bacterium
ACTTCCGCCACAGCCACTTCCCTTACTTCCGTAAATCTTATCTTCAGTGAATCTCTGGACGAAACTTCAGCCGAAACTACAACCAACTACAGCATCCAGCCAGAACTCAATATCTCTGCCGCTAACCTCTCCGGCAACCGCGTCACCCTGACTACTGCCGAACAGACTCCCGGCCAACTATATACTGTTTCCGTGAACAATGTGGAAGACCTGGCCGGCAACGTAATTGCCGGTAATAACACAGCAAATTTTACCGGATATCAGGGCGTGGTTTACGACCTGATCGCCGATATCCAGGCAGATCCCCAATCCTATGAAGGCCAGACGGTAACCATCCACGGTATTGTTACCATCGGTGTGAATGTGATCCAGACTGGCAATACCAATGCCTATGTTCAGGATAACTCCGGACGGGGCATCAATATTTACAATTATACCACGATCAACGATCTGGTGCGGGGAAATGAAGTTGTTATCACCGGAACTGTTACGGAATATGAAAGCTCGTCAGGAAATTCCACCACAGAGATCACAAATCCACAGGTGACTGTGCTTTCTACTGGTAATCCTCAACCCACACCCCTTGATCTGGACCTGGCAGATACAGACATGCTGGAACTGGAAGGCACCCTGCTGAGAGTGCGTGGTGTGATTTATGAAGTTTATTCGGCAGGAGGTGGAGATAATTTGAATATCCGGGATACCGCTGGCAATACCATCACGGTGAGAGTCTGGGATACTACCGGTATTGATACTTTCGAATTCACAGTCGGGTTCAATCTGGAAGCCCTTGGTGTAGGCAGTGAATATTCAAATAAACTGCAGCTTGTTCCCGGTTATCAGGATCAACTGGGGGAAGTACAGGATCTGGATGACAATGTTACTATGGACCCGGAACAACCCGCAGCTGGAGAGGCTGTAACAGTTACCTATAACAGCCTGGATGAAACCAGCTCCGCCCTCATCTTCTGGAAAACCGGAGGAGATCACCTGTTTGAAACAGACTGGATGGATTCACTGAGTGCTTACAGCTTTCAGTATGTCATTCCCGCTCAGCCGGAAGGAACCACTGTTTACTTCTACCTGCTTATCAATGAACTGGAGGCTTCCTTCACTATTCCGGAAGAAGCTCCGGCTGATCTGATGAGCTATACCGTGGCCGTCACCAGCCATCAGGCAATTCTGAATCTGCCGCCCCACCCCTTCGATCCCTATGCTGGTGAGAAGTTCCCCATCGAATATGCCTGCCTGCCCGGAGATAAAGCAATTTTAAGGATATATAACGCTGAAGGTAAACTGGTCTTTACCGCCAGAAATGAAATTGTCAGCAGTGGTTCCGGAGTTCAAACCTTCCTCTGGGACGGCCGGGATGATGCCAACAAGCTGCTCCCCCTGGGGTTGTACATCTGCCATCTGGAAGTTGTGGCTACGGCAACAGGTAAAACAAGAAGTAAAACAGCACCGATTGTGATCGGGGCACCGCTGAAATAGGAGGAGAGAGATGAGAAAAACCATATTGTTAGTCCTGATAATCATTCCCCTGATAACCCTGAATGCGGTTTTTGATGATTATGAGCCCTCTCCCCGAGCCCGAGCCCTGAGTGGTGCCTTCTATTCAGTGAGTGATGATGCCGATGCTGTTTTCTATAACCCGGCCGGGTTGGCCTACAGTGATAATAACCTGAGAGTGAGTTACACCCGGCGCTTCAACCTGGATTTCAGTGTACTCTCCTCGGTTGCCCTTGCTTACCGACTGCCTGCCAGATGGGGTACCATCGGACTCGGCCTGCTGTCCCATGATGTGGATTACAAGGACGTCTCGCTGCTTGCGGAGAAACAATATGCTTTATCCCACGCCATCACGCTGCTGGCAGACGTTCACTCGGAAATCCAGCTGGGTTATACTCTCAATCTTTATCAGCTGGGCATTGAATCTTTCGGTGATCAGACCAGTTTCGGCCTTAATCTGGGGGCCCTGGCCGTTCTCCACCAGAGAACCAGGCTGGCCTTCGCCATCACTAATCTGAATAACCCCCGGGTAGGAAAGGACAACCGTCACGACCTGCCGCAGAAGATGTCCATGGGTATCTCCTACCGGCCTTATGAAGAGGTGAATACTTCACTGGAATTAAGAAAAGGGTTGAATGAAGATACGGAGATCCGTTCCGGTATAGAAGTTAAAGTACTGGAAATCCTCGACCTCAGGGTAGGAGTAAGAAATAAACCGGTAAGCTATTCCGCTGGTTTGGGTATTGAAGTGTACAATATCACACTGGATTATGCCTTTAATACTCATGCCACGCTGAGCGGCACTCATCATCTCGGTCTTGGTTATAAGTTTTAGAAAAATAAATAAAATAAGCCGGATGTTGATTTATGATCACATCCGGCTTTTTTTAATCGAAAAATTCAAACAGAAAAAAGTGGAAAACTCCAAACCCGCAGGTTGATCAGCTAATCCTGCTGGTTTTCCTTCTCGGGATGGTTGAGCAGATGGACCTTTTCAGCCCTGACCAGCAGGCGGGAATGGAATTTGTCCTCCTTGTCCCGCCAGCGGTTTTCCTTAATGGTTCCTTCCACTACTAGAGGGATACCCTTCCGCGCGAATTCTTCCGATCTCTGCGCCAGAGCCCCCCAGAGCTCAACCTCCACAAAAGCGGTGTTCTCCTGCCAGTTGTCATCCTTGTCCTTGAATCTCTGATTGTTAGCAATCGTAATGGTCGACACAGCTGTGCCATTCCCGCCCACATGCCGTACTTCGGCATCCTTGACGATGTTGCCAGCCAACATTACAGTGTTAATGCTTGGTGATCTCATTCTTGTTTTCCTCCTTGAGTTTTGCTTCTGCGGGAAGTCAGGAATTTTCCACTGTTTCAGATAAGTGACTGCCAATTTAATAGCAAGACGACGACCAGAAAGATAAAAAAAATCCAGTTATTACAAATTATTCTACGGCTGTTCCTGCAGCCAGTTCAGGAATTTGGCTATACCCTGTTCGAAACCGGTACTGGGATCATAACCCAGAACCTGCCTGCTTTTGTGCAGATCGGCATATGTTATCTGAACATCACCAGGTTGAGTGGGTAAAAATTCTTTTCTGGCCTGGATACCCAATCCCTTTTCCAGGGCAGCTATCATTTCCAGCAGGGAAATCGTCCGGGATTCCCCCAGGTTGAAGATCTCCCAGCATACGTGGCCGGAAAGATATTCCACTGCCTGCTCTATCCCGTCGATGATATCATCGACATAGGTATAATCACGGCTGCTGGAACCATCCCCGAAGACCGGGATCGGTTCTCCGGCCATTATTTTCCGGGCAAATTTAATGATGGCCAGATCAGGCCTCTGGCGGGGGCCATACACCGTGAAGAAACGCAGAGCGAGGATCGAGAGGCCGAATAGCTGGTGGTAGACGGAACACAGCAGTTCGGCTGCCCGTTTGGTGGCGGCATATGGGGAAATGGGATTATCTACCTTGTCATCTTCAGCAAATGGCAGCTTGCGATTATTGCCATATATGGAAGAAGAGGAGGCCAGAATGAATTTTTTAACTCCCAACTCGCGGCAGATCTCCAGCAAATTCTGGGTACCACCCACGTTTACCTCGGTATAGAGAACGGGATTGGCGATGGAAGGCCGCACCCCGGCCATGGCAGCCAGATGGATCACCAGGTCGAAATTCTCTCTGGTGAAGAGCTCAGCCAGAAATTGCCGGTTGCGGATATCTCCTTGTACCAGAGTGAACCGGCCCTTCTGTTGCAGATAGTGAACATTCTGCCATTTCTGCTCCGGCGGGTAAAAATCGTTAAAATTATCCAGCCCTACAATCCGGTGCTCCTGCACCAGCTTTTCTCCCAGATGGGAACCAATGAACCCGGCAATACCTGTTATTAGAATTTTCATGGTAGCGACCACCGATTAACACCGATAAACACCGAAGTGAAAAGGATGATCTTTATTTTACTTTCATTTTTATTTATGAAA
>JAFGEH010000111.1 GCA_016931665.1 Candidatus Cloacimonadota bacterium
CTGCCGAACTTGAGGGGTACAGCCCCGCTCAGGAAGTTCAGTACGAAATGGCTCTGGGTCTCTTCATCCTTCTCATCACCCCATTCCAGAGTGTAGGTATCTGCTATGAAACGGGTTACAACCGAGGCTTCCGGCCTCTCCAGCAGGGTTAATCCGGCTGGATTCCAGACGATAGCCGTGGCGTCATCGGCCACTCCGATAAAGGCGCCTCCCATTCCAGCTGCCCGGGCTCCAGCCCCGGTCAGATTGAAATTGACATTCTGGGCTACCAGAGCACCAGATAATACCAGACAAAGAAAGATAACAATTTTTTTCATGGCTCCTCCCTGTGATTTTATTTGACCACTACCTTATCACCTACGCTGATAGAGCTTTCCTGGCTGACCACCCGGGCTGTGGCCAGTTTTTCCTGTACCTGGATCACTATCAGTTCACCCAGCTTCTTCACTTTCCGGCCCAGTACTTTCTTGCTTACCGGATGCTTGATCACTTCGCCTTCCTGGAAGGCAACACATTTCGTACCCTTCCGCACCCCGACTTCACTGCCGATATCCAGGTAAAGCAGGTCATCTTCTATGGTTACCACATACCCTTCCACCAGGGGAAGGTCATTGTAGATCATTATGGCAACGCCTTCTACCAGCTTCTCGATGTTTTCGATGCTGGTGTTGCCGGAAGTAGCTTCCTTAGCCACAATGGTTTCGCCGGTTTCGATATCAATTCCCCGCGCATTCACCTTGCCGAAACCGATTTCCACGGTTATGCTGCCCAGTATGATCACATCCGCACCCACGATCTTGCCCACTTCGATGGCAGTGTCTTCACTCACCATGCCGGACAGGGCAAAAGCCTGTTCCTTCATCACCTGTTCAATGGCACCCCGCTCGATCACGCGGAAGCGGCGCAGGTTGACCAGTTGGGTGATCATTTTCTGGGTAACCGATTCTTTCAGATTCCGGGCGTTCTCATTGGCTTCAAAAGGCATTACGGCTATAGCCAACCGCGAACCGACCTGGGTCACTTTATTAGGATCATAGGTCAGGGCTCCCACCGGCACTTTATAGGATTCAACGATCTGCTCATCCTGCCATTGCTTGGCAGGTGGTTCTTCCACCACGGTTTTCGGCTTTTCAGGGATGACGGCTATATCTTCAATGATTTCTTCCTGTTGCTCGATCACCGGTTCTTTGACTGCAATCTGGCCACCGTCGTAACTCATCCGATTGATAAAAGCCTCTGCCCGATCGGATTTCTTGTAAGCCATGGAAAGCTGCAATTCCCCCATCGCCTGATCGTATTCTCCCAGGTTGTAATACGCTATTCCCATCTCCCGATGCGGAAAATACTGGATGAACCTGGTTCCGTAGGTCCGCTTCTTTCTGGCATCTTCAAACTCCAGGGAAACAGCGCTCTTCAGCTCGATAATGGCTCTCTGCCAGTCGCCTTTATCCATGTAGGAAATACCTTTATCGTAATAATTATAGAATTTTTCCTGAGCCAGAAGACGGCTGGAGTGACTGGGAATCATCAACATCAAGGAAATGAAAAGAAGAATCAGCGAGGATCTGGTCTTCATATTTACCCCTTTTCCCGATCTGAATGAAAATTATCTTCATATACTTTCAATCTTGCCAAAGATGGAAAAAAATTCTAAAAGCGTCAATAGATTTATTCAGCGGTCTGGATGGCCTTGTCTGCTTCCTGAATACTCTTCCCCCGAGAAGATTTGACATATTTTACAATCGGTAAAAAACTGTACGCGTTGAAGGAGGTTATCTAATGAAAGATAATATAAAACTCAGAAAATTCTACGTTAAACCTCAGCTGCCAGCTAAACTCGAACCTCTCAATGAACTGTCCCAGAATATCTGGTCCACCTGGGATACCGACGCCTATCGCCTCTTTTCCCGGATTGACCCCAATCTTTTCCGTCAGTCCAACCACAATCCAGTGAAATTGCTGCAGATCGTTTCTGCTAAAAGACTGGAAGAGCTGGCTCAGGACAAGGGTTTTCTGTATGAAATGAAATCCGTACAGAAGAATTTCCGGAACTATTTAAGTTTTGTGGGACAATATACGGATGAGAAAGACCGCAAGCACGATTTCCCCGAAGATTTCAGGGTAGCTTACCTCTCCATGGAATTTGGGCTGCATGAATCGCTTTCCATCTATTCCGGCGGTCTGGGTGTGCTTTCCGGCGATCATCTGAAGGCTGCTTCCGATCTGGGATTGCCCCTGATCGCCTTCGGGTTGCTGTACCGTTATGGATATTTCTCCCAGAAGATCAACCTGGATGGATTACAGGAAGAGATCTACGAAGAAAATGAATGGTATTCCAAGCCTATAGAGAAACTCAAAGACGAGGAAGACCAGGATCTGGTTCTGGAGATCAGGGTGAAAGGTGAAGCCATAAAACTGAAAGCCTGGCGCATCAATGTGGGCAAGATCCCTCTGTATCTGCTGGATTCCAATCTGCTGGAGAACAGCCCGAAATACCGCCATATAACAGATTACCTCTATGATGCCGTTACGGATACGCGGATCCTGCAGGAAATCGTGCTGGCTTACGGCAGTATCGAACTGCTGCGGAAATTACAGATCAAACCTTCCGTCTTTCATCTCAATGAAGGACATTCCGCCTTTCTGATCATCAAAAGGCTGAAAGACCTGATCACAGAAGAGAATTTCAGTTATGACGAAGCCTGTGAGCTGGTGCGGGCCACCACAGTCTTCACCACCCATACTCCCGTGCCTGCCGGTAATGAGAAGTTCGATGCCAAACTGATCGAATCCTACCTGGGCGATGAGATCAGAGCTTGTGGTCAGGATTTTAATGAATTTGCCCAACTGGCCAGAATCAAAGGCGATGATGCCTTTTCCCTGCCTGCCCTGGCTATTCGCTTCAGCAGGCATATCAACGGGGTCTCGCAGCTGCACAGCCGGGTATCGCAGGAGATGTGGCACTCCATCTACCCGGAAGTGTACGAAGAGGAAATGCCCATCCAGGCCATCACTAACGGAGTGCATCTGCAAACCTGGCTCAGCCGGCGTATTATCCGTCTGCTGGACAGATATATCGGAGATGAATACCGGCACCGGGCTGAAGATCCCGAAATCTGGAGAAATGTCCTCTCCATCCCTGATACGGAGGTGTGGGAAGCACATCAGACCCGAAAGGAACAGATGATCTCCTTCATGCGCAACCGCCTGCGCCAGACCTTGCTGCACCGGGGTTCCAGTGACTCCATTACCAAACTGAGCAATGTTCTGCAGCCCGACCACCTGATTATCGGCTTTGCCAGACGATTTGCCACCTATAAGCGGGGCAATCTGATCCTGAGAGACAAGGAACGTTTGCTGAAAATAATCAATAATCCCGAACAACCCGTTCAGTTCATCTTCGCCGGCAAGGCACATCCGGCGGACAGCAAAGGTAAGGCCATGATCCAGGAGATCATTGATTTTGCCCGACTGAACCATATTGAAGATAAATTCATCTTTATTGAAGATTATGATATGAATATCGCCCGGCATCTGGTGCAGGGCTGTGACGTCTGGTTGAATACTCCTGTCAAGCCTCTGGAAGCCAGCGGAACTTCCGGCATGAAGGCAGGCATGAACGGTGCTCTGAATCTGAGCGTGCTGGATGGCTGGTGGCCGGAATGCTTCAGCGGTTATAATGGCTGGGCGATCGATGCCGGGGAAAGCGTGGCCGATCCGGAACTCAGAGACCGCCTGGAAGCCAACGAGATCTATGATATCCTCGAAAATGAGATAGTCCCGCTGTACTACACCCGTGACCAAAGTGGACTGCCTCTGGACTGGATAGAAAAGATGCGGTTTTCCATCTATGATGTGGGCAAAGGATTCAATATCCACAGGATGCTGAGGGAATATATCGATAAATTCTATATTCCGGGTTCCCTGAACGGATTCCGGCTGAAAGAAAATGAATATGAGAACCTGCATAAGCTCATTGATATTAATAATCAGATAAAGAGTTTCTGGGACAGGATCAGGATAAACGATTTCCAGGTTAATGTGTATGAAAATAAGATAATCCAGAATCAGGAAGACCTGCGATTCCAGGCCACGATCGACCTGGACGGAGCACCGGCGGAATTGATCCGGGTGGAAGTTTTCTACAAATACGGACCGGAACATTTCGAACTGATCCCCCTTGACCTGGTCCAGAAAGAGAATAATCTGGGAATTTTCCGGGGAGAACATGCCGTGCTGGGAGCCGGCATGCAGGGTTTTAATCTGCGTATCAGGCCTGCCCCCTGCTGTTTCAAAGATTTCTATGACCGAATTAAATGGTACTATTAAACTCTTAATCGAGGTAATAATTGGTAAATAAGCGAAAAAATAAGCAGATCCAGGGCATGACCACCTGCCGGATGATTCTGGAAGAAATTCCTTTGCTCAAAAAGCTCCTGAACAGAAAGGGCAGACTTAATCCCGATTTTCGTCAATTACAGGAATTAATTCAGGAACTCAACCAAAATCCGGCCTTTTCCAGTAAACATCTGCAATCTGGGGAATTGAATGGTATCCTGCTGATTACGGAAGCGATCAACATAGTCCAGGAAACATACTATAAGCAATCAC
>JAFGEH010000112.1 GCA_016931665.1 Candidatus Cloacimonadota bacterium
CAGGTGAGCAAGGTCAATCTTCAGGATGAGCTGGTTTATGCCTGCGGATTACGGGAGCCTTCCTCGGAAACTCTGGTGCATTACTGCATTTATCAGGCCCGCCCGGAGATCAACGCCATCTTTCATGGCCATTGCCAGCTGATCCTGGATAAAGCCGGGGAGCTGAATTTACCCGAGACGGCAGTCGAATCTGCTTACGGCACACACGAACTGGCGGAGGCTGTTCTGCAGATTATTAACCAGCACAATTTTCTCATCATGAAAAATCACGGATTCCTCAGTCTGGGAAAAACCATGCAGGAAGCAGGCAATTCAATCTTGACCATTCTGGGAAGATCAGAAAAATGTCTATGAACATTAAATATCAGGAGGGTTAAGATGCATTACAATTGGGATCCAATCCTGATCATAAATTTGATACTTTGCATCGTGATTTTCATACTGGGAATAAGCCGGGCGAAAAACAGGGTTGCGCTTTTTGCCGGGATTGCCTTCGGCCTTTTCGGTGTTTCTCATGTTCTTTCTATTCTGGGATTGTCTCACCAATTGGAAACCCTTACCATAATCATACGTTTTCTGGCCTATCTCTTAGTTATTCTGGGAATTACCAGTCATAAAAATTAAATCTTTTAACCATAGATCTTTCTGGAAAGAAAGTTTTTTTATTAAGGTTTTTTCAGGATCAGAACCGGATAAACTGCTGTAAGGAAGCCATGCAGAAAGCAGATATCGTAATCAGAGACGGATTATTACTGACCATCAACCGGGAAATGGATATTATTGAGAATGGTGCTGTTGCCATTTGCGGTAATAAGATCAAAGCTCTGGGCACAACGGAAGAGATAACTGCAGATTTTCAGGCGGGGAAAACTATATTTGCCAAAGGTAAAATCATCATGCCCGGCCTGATCAATGCCCATACTCACATCCCCATGACCTATTTCCGGGGCATAGCCGATGACCTGCCCCTGCAGACCTGGCTGCAGGACTATATCTGGCCGACGGAAAGCAGATTCCTGAACCGGGAATTCGTTTACCATGCTGCGCTGCATGGAGCCGCCGAGATGATCAAAAACGGCATCACTCTATTCAACGACATGTATTTTCTGGGCAAGGAATCCGCCCGGGCCGCCACTGAAGCCGGTATCCGCGGAATCATCGGAGAAGGCCTGCTAGATATCCCCTTAGCCGGGCATAAAAATGCCGATGAAGTAATAGACTATGTGAAATCAGCCAGAAGCGAATTTGCCGGCAGCGAGCTGATAGATTTCACCATAGCTCCCCACGCCGTGTACAGTTGCAGCAGTGCAAACCTGATCAAGGCCCGGAAGCTGGCAGAAGAATTTGATCTACTGTTGCATATCCACGTATCAGAAACCGAACAGGAAGTTCTGGACGCCATTCAGAAATTCGGAAAACGGCCCGTTCATTATCTGGAAGATCTGGGCTTCTTGGAGCAGAATGTGATCTTCGCCCACGGTATCTGGGTGGATGAATGGGAAATACGGATCATGAAAAAACGTTCCATTGCAGTCGCAATTACCACGGAAAGCCATCTGAAACTGGCATCCGGGTTCGCCCCAGTCCGCAGTTATCTGGAAAATGGTGTTACAGTCTGTCTGGGTACCGACGGAGTCTCCAGCAACAACAACCTGGACCTGTTAACTGAAATGGACCTTACAGCCAAACTCCACAAAGCCTACAACCAGGATCCCACTCAACTGCAGGCTGCCCAGGTGGTGCGTATGGTAACCATTGATGCAGCTCGGGCTCTGCATAAAGATGAATTTCTGGGCTCGCTGGAACCGGGCAAGCTGGCAGACATCATACTGCTGGACACGAACACTCTGGAAGCACAGCCTATGTATAATCCCTACTCGCATCTGGTCTATACTTTGAACAGTTCTGCTGTTTCCACGGTGATAATCAACGGCAGCCTGGTAATGGAAGAGCGAAAGCTGCTTACTGTGGATGAAGCCGAATTGATCGGCAGAGCAGGGGACTATCGGCAAATGATCCGGGAAAACCTAAATCTATAAACGACTTCTGTTTAGAATTTGACTGATCCGAATACACCGGTTGTTAACCCTTTACTTCTGGTTGTGAATTATCTTGATTAGTTTTTTTTTATTAATATGTTGCCTAAAAATCACTGGTTCAGATTGTGAAAAAAATAGATGAGGATTATTATATGAAGAAATTATTTGATGCGCGCCGGATGGGTTATGCCCAGTCGCTGATCGAAACCAAGAAGGTTCTGGAAGCCGAGGATTTCACAGTCCTAGAGATCATTGTAGATAATGCCGGGGCCCGTGACAACATTACCAGTTTCGTTAAAAATTACGGTTACCTGGTTGAGAGCATAGAAAAGACAGGGAGGGATTTCCATATTACTGTGCTGGCAGATGAAATACACGGCAAACACCAGCAGGAAAAGGAACAGGGAAACATGAACCAGGTCCTGCCTGCTTCCGGAACCGGAGGGAAGACAATTGTTATCAGCAGGAACGTTCTGGGAGGAGGTAATGATGAACTGGGCAGGCTACTGATTAAATCCTTCCTGCGCAGTCTGGCTGAAGAGGGTAATCTGCCTTCCAGAATTGTACTTACCAATAGTGCTGTGAGACTCTGCCTTGCCAGCTCGGAGAGCCTGGAATCCCTGGCAGCCCTATTGGAAAAAAAGGTGGAAATCCTGGTCTGCAGCACCAGTCTGGATTATTTTGATCTGAAAGATAAACTGCAGCTGGGAATTCCGCTGAATATGAATGATCTGGCTTCAATCATTATAAAAAGTGAACAGGTGGTTATTATTTAACTCGGAATAACGTTTTCGATCCTTACAGCCGGATAATACTCCGGCTTTTTTATTGCTGATTGGGGTCTCTGTCTTTGATATAGTCCAGTAACTCAAGGCAGTAAGCGGAATTGACGGCTAGCTGCTGATAATCGATATAAACATTATTCAGATATTGCAGGATGAGATACGGTACGGGAGCGGAAGGAAAGATCCCGGCAAAGAAGAATCCATTTTTTTCCAGTTCGGAGCATAAAGTAAGCGTATCAGGATTGGTCAGATCCAGGTAGATATTGAAGGCTTCATTCTTTTTCTGGGCAAGGGCTTTGACTCGCAGCAGAATCTGCCGCAGAAGGTCCTGCCCATACTGGGGGATATGAATATTCACATAATTCAAACGTTCATTCACTTCCACATCGATACGGCTCAGGTTGGCGGAATCTTTTCCCGTGTTTGAGATCGTATCTTCTAATTCTTTCACAGTCAGATTATTGACCTGGCAAAGGCTTAGGATCATTTCCCTGTGCTGAGGAGGGCAGTAAATCCCGATGGGCGGATAATTCTGCAGGAGCCGGTAATAGAGAATCAGGGTTTCACGCTGAGAGAGGTTTTTACTCATGCCTGTAAAAAATTTCCGGCCGGTAAACCCGATCAGGATGCCACAGGGGTTGAAGGCAATTTTGGCGAGCGCCTTCTGGGAATATTCATGGGTTGTTACAGCTTTGGAATAAATGCCCGGCAGCTTCTGCCGATGAGCGAAATCGATCAGATAATCGTTGAGGGTATTGATACAGCCCATCCCTCTGAACTGCGGCTTGGTAAAGGCCGCACCGATCTCCGGAATGCCATGGCGCCTGCCGTAGAATTCCAGGGCGCAGTGACTCAACACTTCACCAGTGATATCGCTGACTATTACAGCCGAAACCAAATCCCCGCTTTGGGTCATCTGGATCAGTCGTTCAGGAAAGTAAATATTTTCCAGCGAATAGGTATAACCGTAAGTACGATAGGCGCATTGAGCCACTTCCACCGCCTGTTCGGGTTTGAGCATTTCCACATGGTAAGGAATCCTATCCGGACGGGCAGGCGTTGCCGTTGGTTCGGGAAAGGCTTCCAGTTCTGCTTCGGGCAGATAATCATCGATATGTTTCTGGGCGATAAATTTCAGCAGATTAACTTCTTTACCGCCATAACCCAGATTGTGATAGGTCAGCCGGTCCACACTGCCCTGGATCAGCCTGAAACCCAGACCGGGCTTTGCAATGTCACTCAAAGACTCATCGATCTCATATTTTTGATATCTGCCAGGATCAAAGGGCACCCCCTTATCCCGGATGGTAACCGAGAATTCCAGCTTATCGAAGCTGCATTCCAGCTCGAAGGAGGCATTCTCTTCCGGCTGAAAGGCATGCTGGATAACGTTGGTCACGGTCTCTTCCACTGCCAGGGAAAGGTATTCTATGTCCCTCTTCTCCAGGCCGGCCAGCTGGGCCAGGGATGAAATAAAATTCTGCAAAGCCGGCAGGTATTTCAGATCTGCTGGTATGGTTAAAAGTGATTTCTCATTATCCAAACTTCCACTCCTCTCAATATTTTCAATGCTGATAATGTCCTGGGTCGGAGTGGATGTCAAAACATTTTTCCAGTAGATAAAAGGCACCCGGGTGAAGAATCCGGGTGCCTGCAGAATATTGGCCGCTAATGTTACTTCATTAGCGTCATTTTAC
>JAFGEH010000113.1 GCA_016931665.1 Candidatus Cloacimonadota bacterium
AAAATATCGTTTTTCTGGTCAATTTTGTCGAAAATCGCATCGAAGATATCCAGTTGGGAGGCATTGGAAGCGAGCTGTTTCCGGGCTTTAGCGGTTAGGCCCTGTGGACTCAGTTCATGCTCTTCCAGGTTTTGCAGAATCTGTTTGGCTCGCTGAATTACTTTCACTGGAACCCCGGCCAGTCGGGCTACCTGAATACCATAACTTTGATCAGCACTTCCTCTGTCTATTTTCCTCAGGAAGATTACCTGATCGTTCCATTCTTTTACCAGAATATTGTAATTCTTAACTCCGTAGAGGAGGTGTTCCAACTCTGTAAGTTCATGGTAATGAGTGGCGAATAGTGTTTTAGCACCAAGCTCGGGATTGTTATGAATATATTCAACAATAGCCCAGGCCAGGCTAAGGCCATCGAAGGTACTGGTACCCCGGCCAATTTCATCCAACAAAATGAGAGAGTGTGGTGTGGCTGAATTCAAGATGTTGGCTGTCTCGATCATTTCTACCAGGAAGGTACTTTGTCCAAGCGCCAGGTTATCGGAAGCACCGACCCGGGTAAACACCTTATCGAAAATTGGAAGATTGGCATAGGAGGCCGGGATAAAGGAGCCGATCTGGGCCAGGATAACCAGAAGACCTGTCTGGCGAAGATAGGTGGATTTTCCAGCCATGTTCGGGCCAGTAATTAAAGCAATTTTATTATCGCTGTCATTCAAAAAAACATCATTAGGAATAAATTTCTCATTTTCCAGGATCTTTTCTATGACCGGGTGGCGTGAATCTTTTATTTCCAGGATACCTGTATCATTGAACTGAGGCTGGGAGTAGTTATTCCTGTAGGCCAGGTAGGCAAAATTGGCCAGGACATCGATCGTTGAGACAACTTCCACATAATCCTGCATCAGGGTGACTTTTTCATTCAGCTTTTTCCGGATGGAATTAAAAATCTCGTATTCCAGGTTTTTGATACGCTCTTCAGCCCCCAGTACTTTTGATTCATATTCCTTCAATTGCGGGCTGATGTAGCGGTCAGCATTAACCAGGGTCTGTTTTTTTATGTAATATTCCGGGACTTTTTCCTGGTGAGTTTTGGTTATTTCAATGTAATATCCAAATACGCGATTATAACCAACCTTCAGGGAGGGGATGGAAGTTTTCTTTCTTTCTGAGTCTTCCAGACGGGCAATCCAGCTCTTACCACTGCTTCGAATTTCTCTCAGTTCATCCAGTAGTTTGTTAAAACCGTTTTTGATGATATTTCCTTCAGTAATAACCAGAGGAGGGTTTTCGCAGATGGAAGAATCAATCAGACGTATGATATCTTTGTAATCCCGGATGTTCTCTTTCAGGGAAACAATTTTGGGGTCATCGAATTTCTGCAGGATCTCCGACAGATTTCCCGCGGTATCAAGGTAATTGCAGAGGGCGGTTACATCCCGCGGATTTACCCGCATAGTGCCTACCTTGCTGATAATTCTACTCAGGTCTCCGATATTATTCAGGATCTTGCGGAGGTCTTCGGTAAGATTAAAATTGTCCATTAGGTTTTTCACGGCATTGGAGCGGGAATAAATATCCAGCTCACTGAGTAGAGGATTAAGCAGCCAGTTAAGAAGTTTCCGGGCTCCCATGGGAGTTTTAGTCTGATCCAGTACTGAGATAAGGCTGCCAAATCTGGTACCGAAACGAATCGAGCGGGTCAGTTCGAGATTACGGCGGGTAGTTTCATCCAGCTGCATATAATTGCGCAGGGAATAAAATTTCAGTTTATTGATATGTTTAAGACTATCAGTTTTTAATGATTTGATATAGGCAAGGGCGACAGCAGCTGCGATCTGAGCCAGGTTTTTATCCTGGATGCCGAACCCTTCCAGGGATGAAATCCGGAAGTGCTCACGGAGCAGGCGGTTTGCTTCTTCCTGTTCAAAATACCAGCTGTCGAATACTGTTAAAGCCGGTTTGTAAGTCAACGCGAGCTCTTCCAGCCTTTTCAGGGCTGCCTGATCAGCAACTATGATTTCGGAAGGATGGAGTCTCTGTAATTCATTCAGCAGCTGATCAGGTGTCAATTCTGTGACCATAAAATCGGCGGTGGAAGCATCAATTATGGAGAAACCGATTCTGGCGGGATCATTATCATAGACAATGGAAGCCAGGAAGTTATTCTCAACTTTATCGATAAGCTTGCCATCTATGATGGATCCAGGCGTGATGATGTCAATAATGTCCCTTTTAACCAACCCTTTTGCCAGCTTGGGGTCTTCGGTTTGTTCACAGATAACGATTTTCAGTCCCTTTTTCACCAGCTTATCCAAATAATTATCCAGGGCATGATAGGGGAACCCAGCCAGTGGAACTGGGTCTTCCGATTTTTTATTACGGGCGGTTAGGGTAATTCCCAGGACTTTGGAAGCAATTCTGGCATCATCAAAGAAAGTTTCATAGAAATCTCCCATCCGGAACAGAATAAGTTTATCCGGGTGTTTATCTTTGATTTCCAGGAATTGTTTCAGCATGGGTGTGATTTTGTTTTCGCTGTCGACAGATGATGTAGGAATCATTCGTATCTTTGAATTTCGAAGGAATTGATGTTATTATTTTCCAGTATTAATTTATCTTTTTCTAATTTAAGCTTATCAGTATAAGGCCCCATGGCAACTACGAACAAAGTTTTTCCATTTGCCTGTTTGGAGAAAATGATGTAGTTATTCTGCAGGATTTTCTTTACAGTCACGCCCTGTTTATCCGCGTTTTCCCGATTGCTGAACGCACCCACCTGGAGATAAATTTTTCTTTCTGCAGGCTCAGTTTTATTATCATCAGAAACCGGTAGGGGTAGTTCTGTTGACAGCGGATCGAGAGCATTATTTTTCATAAGCTCATAGATTCTGTCTTCTGCCAGATAACTGTACTCGTGATACGGAAATTCAAGCATTAATTTCCGATACGTATTAAAAGCTTGCTGGATGTTATTCAGCATTTCATGGCAATAACCTGCTTTGTAGTGAAGCAGGGGGATTTGATTTCTGATATATTCGGAGTTGCGCAGATATTCGAGATTATTCAGAGCACGGACAAACATCTTCTGTTGGATATAGGACTCAATAATAAGGAAATATGAGGATTCGATTTTGTCTTTATCCTGAGACAGGAAAATATAATTCTGAGAGGAAACAATTGCTGCCTGATAATTTTCCTGATTAAAATAACTTTTAGCCAGCCAATATTGTTTGTCCGTAATATGAGAATCGGATATCATAAGGAGATTACTTTCTGCAGCAGAATAATTTCTGGCCAGTAATTCCATTTTACCCAGTTCCAGCCAGGCCAGCTGAGTGAAATATGAATCGGGATAGCGGTTTATCAGCAGGGTAAGATCCTGCCGTAGAAGCTCTCCATCCAGCCGATCCATAGCTTGCTGATAGAGTAGTTCGTCCTCGGCAGTCGGCAGCAAGACAGCAAACAAGATAATCAGGAGCAATGATATCGTTCTTTTCATTTCCCGCTCAACTTCATTCTCAGTATTCCATATTCTTGTATCTTCTGATCAAATGCAATTTTCACGATAGTATTAGGTTTTGTAAAGCTCAATGAATTGTTTTCCTCATCATAGATTCGGGTAACTCTGAATTCAAGATCAGAAGCTGCATCGGGAAAGATCATTTCTATCAGATCTCCTACAGAAAACTTGGCTTTAATATTTACCAACAGTAATTCTTCTTCCTGAGTGAGAATTTCTCCCAGGTACTGGTGAGACCGGATGTAGGCTGAGTTTTCATAATGCTGGTTGGACGAGGAAGGATTGGCGGTAAAGAATCCTTCACTATATACCCGGTGACTTACTTTTTCCAGTTCAGCAGACAAGTTTTCGATTCGTTTTGATAAAGATGTGATGTTGTTCAGGGCCTGCCGGTAAGTTCTGGTAACGTTTGCCACATAATAAAGGCTCTTCATTCTTCCTTCGATCTTGACAGCATCAATACCAGCCTGCTGGATTTCAGGCAAACGTCTGATCAGATTGACGTCACGGGAATTCAACAGATAGGTCCCATAATTGTCCTGTTCAACCGGGAAATATTCGCCAGGTCTGGTCTCTTCCAGTAGATGATATTTCCAGCGACAGGGTTGAGAGCAATTTCCCCGGTTGGCATCTCGTGAATTGAGAAAATTGCTGAGCAGGCAACGTCCGGAGTAAGCCATACACATGGCACCATGAACAAAGATTTCCAATTCGATCTCCGGGAGTTTTTGCCTGATTTCCTTAATCTCATACAGGTTGAGTTCCCGGGCAAGAATTATCCGTCTGGCACCCTGTTTGAACCAGAAATCGGCACTTTTCCAGGAGGTAACATTTGCCTGGGTGCTTATATGAATGGGTAAAGCAGATGCATATTCCTGAGCCAGAGAGAAAATTGCCGGATCGGATACAATAAGTGCATCGACGCCTATATTCTGGAGAAAGGTTAAATAACCAGGTAACTCATTCAGGTCTTTGTTTCTGGCAAAAATATTAACTGTGATGTAAATTTTTTTTTTGAATTTATGGCAGAAGGCAACAGCTTCCTTTAGTTCCAGGTAATCAAAGTTTGTACTCTGGGCTCTGAGTCCGAATTGTTCTCCGGAAGCATATACGGCATCGGCACCGTATAAGACAGCGTATCTGAGTTTTTCCAGACTGCCGGCCGGGGAGAGAAGTTCCATTACTGGCTCATAAGTTTCAGGAAATCGGCATTGGTCTTGGTAGCCTGCATCTTGGTTCTGAGTAATTCGATAGCCTGCACCGGACTGACATTCTTCAGGAATTTGCGTAGAACGAACATGCGATTGACTTCTTCCTGGGAAAGCAGCAGTTCTTCCTTCCTGGTACCCGATTTGACAAGATCGATAGCGGGGAAGAGCCGTAGATCACTGATGGTTCTGTCGAGTACGAGTTCCATGTTACCGGTGCCCTTGAATTCCTCGAAAATAACCTGATCCATCCGGCTGCCGGTATCAACCAGGGCTGTGGCTATAATAGTGAGGCTTCCCTGTTCCAGCGTGTTACGTGCTGCTCCGTAGAATTTTTTGGGTTTGTGCAGCGAATTGGAGTCGATACCGCCGGAAAGAACCTTCCCGCTGGAAGGTGTTACCATATTGTAAGCCCTGGCCAAACGGGTTATGCTGTCCAGCATGATGACTACATCCTTACCGAGTTCAACCATTCTTTTGGCTTTTTCCAGGGCCATTTCTGCCACCTGTATATGATTCCTGGGAGTTTCGTCGAAGGTAGAGCTGACGACTTCAGAGTTGGTAGGGATGAGGATCTTTTTCATATCTGTGACTTCTTCCGGGCGTTCGTCCACCAGCAATACGATCAGGTAAACATCGGGATGGTTGGTCAGGATGGAGTTGGACATATCCTGCATCAGTATCGTTTTACCGGTTCTTGGTGCAGCCACGATCAATCCTCTCTGTCCCTTTCCAACGGGAGTAAAGAGATTAACGATGCGGGTCGAGTAGTTGTTAGGGTCTGTTTCCAGGTTAAATCTTTCTTCTGGAAAATAGGGTGTGAGACGATCGAAATGTTTGACTTCTCTGACTATCTTGGGCGAATCGTAATTGATGGAATCTACCCGGATGAGGGCGAAGTATTTTTCTTCTTCCTTGGGAGCACGGGCCGGCCCTGATACGATATGCCCTTTCTTCAGACCGAACTTTTTGATCTGAGAGCTGGAAACATAAATATCATTACGACCCGGGGTATAGTTGTTTTTCTGAAAGCGCAGGAAGCCATAGCCATCCTCCACAATTTCCAGACAGCCGGTAACAAAGGCAAGTCCTTCCTGCATGGCGGTAATTTCGAAAATTTTGTGGATCAATTCGTTTTTCTTCAATCCTTTCGTATCAGGGATATCGAATTCCCTGGCGATTTTCTGTAATTGAGGGATAGTCTTATCAAAGAGGCTCTCCTGATTGTTTTCTTCGTAATCCATATTTGCTCCTTTATGAGGGTTATTCACGGACATAAGCATTTAAATGTCAGGTAGAGAAGAATTTCTATACCTGTCAGGTGTCAAGTAAATTCGGAAAATTGGAGAGATGCAGAGGATGATCGCGGATTTACACTTTTGAAATGGAAAAGATAAAAAACCTTGACATCTGCTTTTCTTCTTTAGCCAAAATTAAAAGAAAGGGGTTAGTATGAAAACAATTCCGGGGAAAATAATGCTGATAGCCGGTCTGGGTGGTTTAGGCCTGCTGGGTTTGATTTATTATAGTAAGATAAAAGCTTTGATCAATTTACAGAAGACATTACCGCAGTATCTGGAAAACATCTATGGCGACCTGCCCGAGATTAATCTGACAATAACAATGACGGAATTGCAGATAAGCCTCGGCTTCAGTGATGAAGTACTGATAAAAAACCAGGATATTGAAGGCAGGGTTCGTGAGTATTTAGGTGATTATTATAATCAATTCAAACCGGAGAGATTAAAGATATCCATCCATCCCAGGAGTAAGAGCTGATTTAGGAAACAGATCGCAGAATAAAGCAACAGTTTCACATCGATAATAATTTCTTGACTTCATCCTGCAGAGCTCAATTATGCCAGTATTGCTTAAATTTTGCTGCCGGGAGTTGAGATGGCCAGATTATTTGGTAAAGAATTCCATGAACATTCCAATACCTGGTATTTTAAGAGTGTTATCAGGGAATTTGCCAAAGAAGATCTGATTTTTCGTAAATACCTTGATGAGAAGGGTCAGGTTCTGTTTCGATTTTCAGCCAGAGGTGAAACTCAGAATTTCCCTGCCAGGCTGGATATTGTGTATAGCAGGGAAAAACAGGCAATTATTTCACATCATTGCTCTGAAGACGGCGAAGAAATCTGCCGGCATTACCTTTCGGTATTGAACCATGCCTACCGGAATTATTCCACGGAAATTCTGGAGCAGGATGTGGTTCAGACCTATCAGACAAAATTACTGGAATACAATGAGTACTGGCAGAAGACTGTGTTGAATGGCAGGATTGAGATCGGTGATATCTACAATCTGAAAAACAACAAAATCCGGTTTTATTTCAAAGGGTATAAACCGTTTGATATCAGGTTGATAGCCATGATAGCCGCAGGCAGGGATCTGAAGGAAGAGAGAGATGAATCTGTAGATCTTTCCCGTAAACAGATGAAAGCTCTATCCACTGCGGAACTACAATTACTGGCATTACTGCAGCATCATAAATGTTCTTACAGCCGTAAAAGCAGCTATTTCACCATTTATAAATCGAATTTCATTAATTTGATAGAGATACTCCGCAGTTTACAGGGTAAGGTATTCATCCTGGAGACGGGAGAAAAAATGGAGTTTCCAGGCGAGGAATTCAGGATAAATTTCCAGGTATTAAGAGAGGGAGAGAAAGATTTTCGTCTGGTTGTTTCCAGGGGAGAATTCATATCGGCCGCTTTTGTTGGTCCAACATCATATTTCTTTAAAAATAATCGGGTATATTCCTTGAATCTTCCTTTCAATCAGGAGGTGACCAGAAGCATACTGGCCGAAGGTTATAAGCTGCAGGAGACCGATCTGGTCTATCTTTCATCCATTGTAGCCAGACAGCTCGGCCTGATCAAGTGTTACATTGATTTTGCTGAAGATATTGAATTTCCTGAGGTTTATCATAATACACCCCAGATCACATTCAATCTCTGGAAAGAGAAAGATTCCATTCACATGCAGGGTATTCTGGATTATGGACAGGAGATCACCATCCCTATGTCTGTGATCCGATTTCCAGCGGAGTTAGTGAGATATGATCAGGAGGGCATTGTCAGCTGGTTTTACATTCCACCTCAGGTTAAGTATCAGATTTATGATTTTATTGAGAAGCTGCCTCAGTCAGATACAAGTTTGCTTGAGGAAGGTTCCGTACTCATTTTCCTGGGAGCAGAGGATATCGAAGCACTCAAGAAAACGATTTTTGAAGAAGCCAGTCAGGAGTGGGCCGTCAATCTTTCTGATGAATTGAAGCGGGAATTTATATATAAAGTGAACCTGCAGCCTCTGATCAGAGCTCGGCAAAGCCGGGAAATCAACTGGTTCGAATACGAAGTGAAATATAACTATCATGATATCAATTTTACTCATGCCGAACTCAAGAAATTTTTCAGTAGCCGGGAGAAATTTTTGAAACTGGCTGATGGCCGCCTACTTTTTTTTGAAAATAAGGAAGCTTTCCAGAAGGTGGAAAATCTGCTGCAGCAAAGCGAAAAATCGCCGGGAGGAAGTTATCGGCTGTCTGTTTACAATATTCCATTTTTATATCAGTTACACAGCATTACTGATGGCATAAAAGTGCAGGGGGATAGATACCTGGAGGAGTTATTCCAGTCCATTATTCAAAGACGACTGGCCAAATCAGTGCAGGTGGCGGATTTTCTGCAGCCGGTAATGCGTACATACCAGAAAACTGGTTATTACTGGTTAAAAATGCTGGAATATTATGGGCTTTCCGGTATCTTGGCTGATGATATGGGACTGGGAAAAACCTTACAGGCCATATCTGTGCTATCCGACCTGCCTTCAGGATTAACTTCTATGGTGATTTGTCCCAAAACATTACTGTTCAACTGGGCAGCTGAAATAGAAAAATTCAACCGTAATCTGAGCTTTGTGATCTATGAGGGAAATCAGGCTGAACGCCAGAGGATTTTAGATAATCTGAATGTACAAGTATTATTGGCCTCTTATTCGATTATCCAGAATGATATAACAGAACTTAGTAAATTACAGTTAGAATATGTTATACTGGATGAAGCGCAGCATATCAAGAATGCAGGAGCATTACGCAGCAGGGCGGTTAAAAAATTAAATGCCAAGCACAAATTGTGTCTCTCAGGCACACCCATAGAAAACAATCCCGCTGAGCTCTGGTCGATCATGGATTTCCTGATGGCAGGCTATCTGCCATCACTCAGGAAATTCAAGAATGAGTTCATGGGGCCGTCACCAGATAAGGATTCCCAGGAAAAGCTCAAAGCAATGATCTCACCTTTCATCTTAAGAAGAAAGAAACAGGAAGTTCTGATTGAACTTCCGGATAAGCAGGAACAGATATCCTATTGCCGTTTGACGGAGCTGCAGGAAAAAATGTATCTGCAGATACTGGAGAATGTTCGGTACAACCTGCTGCGTGAGCAGGCGGATTTTAATCTGAATTACATGAACATACTGGCTGCTTTGACCAGGATGCGGCAGATCTGTAACCATCCCCATCTGGTTATGGAAAGTATCCATCCCCGGCTGGAATACTCCGGGAAACTGGAGCTGTTACGTGAAATAATCACTGATGCCATCGAAAACGATAAAAAACTCCTTGTCTTCAGTCAGTTTGTTCAAATGCTGAAGTTGCTGCAGAAATTAATGAAAGAAACCAGAATTCCCTATGAATATATGGATGGCACTACCCGTAATCGTCAGCAGAGAATAGATAATTTCAATAATAACAGCGGGATTCGGGCATTTTTAATCAGTTTGAAAACCGGTGGTTTCGGTTTAAATCTCACAGCCGCCGATACAGTAATACTGGTTGATCCCTGGTGGAATCCCATGGGGGAAAGCCAGGCAGTGGACAGGGCTCACCGCATAGGTCAGACGAAAAAGGTGATGGTTTACAAAATTATTACAAAAGGAACGATTGAGGAGAAGATTCTGCAATTGCAGCAAACCAAAAGAGAAATGTTCGAGAATCTGATTGATGACGGGCAGCATATTTTTAAGACTTTATCAGCTGAACAACTCAGAGAATTATTAGAATATTGATATGAATCAATTGCTGGTCATAGCAAGCGAAGTGGTTTCAGAGATCAAGATAAAAAGGTCCCGTTTTATAGCCCATATTAACAGAACCGATACTTTAGAAGCTGCCAAGGAATACATTGGCAGGGTATCTCAGGAGCAGCGGAAGGCCAATCATAACTGTTGGGCTCTTATTATCGGCCGATGCGCTGAGATCTCACACTCCTCCGA
>JAFGEH010000114.1 GCA_016931665.1 Candidatus Cloacimonadota bacterium
CGGCGGCATCGGGCAACCACCTTTATTATCTCCCATCGGCTGACAACTCTGGCGGAAGCCGACAGGATAATCGTTCTGCAGCAGGGGCGGATCGTTCAGCAGGGCACTCATCTGGAGCTGATGTCGCAGGAAGGTTTATATAAAAGGCTCTGGAATCTGCAGAATGAACTGGAATCTGAACTAGCCCTGGAAGTTACAGCTCAGGAAGTAGCAGATATTATGGCCGGGCAAGATGAATCCGGACAGGAAATCATCAGTTGAATAACGGAGAAATAGAATGAATGCTTTTGAAGAACAAGATTATCATAAGAGATTTGATCGTCAACTCTGGCGGAAAATGTTGATCTTTATCCGGCCATTCCGCCAGCGCCTGCTGATTCTGGGGATGTTCATGCTGGCTCTGGCCGGGGTGGATGCCGTCTTCCCGCTGATGAGCAAATACGCTGTGGATCACTTCATCGTTCCCGGGAACCTGGAGGGATTGGGATATTTTGCCCTGGTTTTTGCCGGGTTGATTATTATTCAGTGTATCAACATATATTTCTTTATCGCCCTGGCCGGCCGGATCGAGACGGGTCTTACCTATGAGATCAGGAAACAGGGCTTTGAGCATCTGCAGAGGCTTTCCCTGAATTATTACGGACGCACTCCGGTCGGCTGGCTTATGGCCAGAATGACTTCCGACTGTCAGCGTCTGGGTGAATTCATATCCTGGGGGCTGGTGGATTCGGTGTGGGGGACTTCCCTGATGGTGTTGACAGCTTCCATAATGCTGGTCCTGAATCTGCGCCTGGCACTGATCACCCTGACGGTGGTCCCTCTGCTGGTGATCATCAGTATCTATTTCCAGAAGAAAATACTGCACAGCTTCCGCCTGGTCCGAAAAACCAATTCCCGGATCACGGGTTCCTTCAACGAGGGGATAGCCGGGGCGAAAACAACGAAAACCCTGGTGCGGGAAAGGGATAATCTGCTGGAATTTCAGGAATTATCGGGTAAAATGTATACATCTTCGGTCCAGGCAGCGGTTTTTTCTTCGCTCTTCCTACCGGTGGTCCTCTTTCTGGGCAGCATCGGCACAGGATTGGCTCTCTGGCAGGGCGGTGGCGGCGTGATCAGCGGAGTAGTAACTTATGGTACGCTGGTGGCTTTCATCTCTTATTCGGTGCAGTTTTTTGAACCTCTGTGGGAACTAGCCCGGGTATTTGCCGAACTACAGAATGCCCAGGCCTCGGCCGAGAGAGTATTTTCCATGCTGGAAGAAAAGCCGGAGATTAGTGATCCGCCGGAGATAATGGCGCTTTATGGCGATGTGCTCAAGGAAGATCGCCGGGATGGTACAGGATTGCAGGGCTCTATCTCCTTCCGAAATGTAACTTTCGGCTACAAAGCGGATGAAAAAGTGTTGGAGAATTTCAATCTGGAAGTGAAAGCAGGAGAGACTATCGCCCTGGTCGGGGAAACCGGTTCGGGTAAAAGCACGATTGTAAATCTGGCCTGCCGTTTTTATGAACCAGAAGCAGGAGAGATCCTGGTGGACGGGATTGAATATCGCCAGCGTTCCCTGTTGTGGCTGCAATCGAATTTGGGGTATGTGTTGCAATCCCCCCACCTGTTCAGTGGCACTATTGCGGATAATATCCGGTATGGTCGCCTTACAGCCGGTGCCGAGGAGATCGAAGCCGCTGCCAGGCTGGTGAATGCCCATGAATTTATTATGCTGCAGGAAAAGGGTTATGATACTGAGGTGGGAGAAGGTGGCAGTCTGCTTTCTACCGGTCAGAAGCAGCTGATATCCTTTGCCCGGGCAGTTGTGGCCAATCCGCGGATTTTCGTGTTGGATGAGGCAACCTCCTCGGTTGATACCGAAACGGAAAGAATGATTCAGGATGCCATTCATCAAGTCCTGAAGAACAGAACCAGCTTCATTATTGCCCACCGTTTGTCCACAATTCGGGCAGCCGACCGGATACTGGTAATCCGGCACGGGCGTATAGAGGAGGAAGGTTCACATCAGGAATTGCTCAGGCAGCAAGGGTATTATTACAGGATGTACACCCATCAGTTCCTGCAGGAAAGGGAAGAAGGACTGATCGAAGCCGAAACAGGGTAGATGATATGATTGAGATAAGTTTGCAGAATGTCTTCAAATCTTTTGGGGCTGACCCGGTGCTGAAGGGCATTAATCTGGAATTAAAGGAAACCGAGCGGCTGGGCCTGATCGGCAGCAATGGATCGGGGAAGACAACCATCTTCCGGCTGATAACCGGTAATGAGGTCGGCGATTCCGGAGTGATATCTCTCCGCAAGGAACGAACGATCGGTTATCTGCATCAGGTGCCGGATGCTTTCAATAGTCTACAGGCGGAAGCGGTTTTACAGCTTGCTTTCCGTGATCTGTTCCAGATCAGGCAGAGGATGGCCCGGATTGAGGCGGAACTGGAACATGCAGCTGCGTCCCATCTGGAAGAACTGATGCGGGATTACGGAGAACTGCAGAACCAGTTCGAGCAGCAGGGTGGTTATAAGATCGAAATGCTGATCAATAAGATATGTGCAGGC
>JAFGEH010000115.1 GCA_016931665.1 Candidatus Cloacimonadota bacterium
ACTTCCGAGAATATTGCCAGATTCATCTACACCGAGCTCAAGAAAAGTATCCGGGTGGAGGGGTGCCGAGTTGCTGAAGTTGAAATCTGGGAATCAGAGTTCACCTCCATGCTTTATTCCGAATGACTTCTACAAACCTGGAACGGTGAATATATGAGAATTGTGCAGTCTGAATTTATTAAAAGTGCTGTTAAACCCGAACAATATCCGGATTCTCAGTTTAACGACATAGCTTTTGTGGGCAAATCGAATGTTGGTAAGTCTTCCATGATCAATATTCTGCTTCAGCGGAAAGCAATTGCTAAAATCAGCACCAAACCAGGTAAAACCAGGCTGATCAACTTCTTCCTGGTCAGGTATAAGACCGCAGAAGATATTGATGGCTTTGTAAATTTTGTAGATTTGCCTGGTTATGGCTTTGCCAGGGTGAGTCAGGCAGAGAAAGCAAGCTGGCGGCAGATGATTACAAGTTATCTGACTTCCCGGAAGCAGTTGCGGGGAGTTGTTGTACTGGTGGACAGCCGGCACCCGGCTGATGAAAAAGACAGGTTGATGCTTGAATTACTCAGTTATTCTAACATACCATTCCTGTTGGTTGCCACCAAAGCAGATAAATTACCAAAGAATAAAATAAAACAACGGCTGGATCAATTTAAAATTGAATTTAACCTTCCTGCCCAGGAAGTAGTGGCATTTTCTGCTTTAACAAACCGGGGTAGAGAAGAAATTATTGACTGGTTAAGGTTAAAAGTCAGCTGAAAAAGGCCGAGGGGTGTTATTAAATGATTGATGGAATCGACATACTGGATCAAATCAATAATCCGAAAGATATTAAGAAACTCACGATCAAAGAGCTGGAGAAGCTGGCTGTTGAAGTTAGAAAACGTATCTTGCAAGTAACAGCCAGAACCGGCGGACATGTTGCCCCCAGCCTGGGAGCAACAGACCTGACCATTGCCCTGTTAAAAGTATTTAACCCTTTGTGCGATCGCATAGTATGGGATGTTGGCCATCAGGCTTATGCCTATAAAATCCTTACGGAGAGGAATAACAGCTTTGACACGCTGAGACAATTGAACGGGATAAGCGGTTTTAACAATATTTTTGAAAGTAAATATGATGCCTTCGGGGTAGGGCACAGCAGCACTTCCATATCAGCAGCCCTGGGTATCGCAGTCGCAAAAGATCTGCAGAACAGCAAAGGCAATACCATCGCCATCATCGGAGATGGCGCTTTGACCGCCGGAATTGCCTTTGAAGGGCTGAATAATGCCGGCCATCTTCAGAAAAATCTAATAGTTGTCTTGAACGATAATAATATGTCCATCTCCCCCAATGTCGGGGCCTTACAGGCCTATCTGGCCAATATATTGGTCAGCCGTTCCTATAATGCCCTAAAAGCCAAAATCTGGGAACTCTTCCAGCATTTTCCCAAGAGGATCAGGAGAAGGCTGATTGCAGTTGCCCAGAAATTCGAAGAAAACCTGATCAACTTCTTTGTTCCTAACGTTATTTTTGAAGATCTGGGCTTCAAGTATGTCGGACCCATTGATGGCCATGATATCGGACGGCTGGTCAAGATCTTTTATCAGGTTAAAAGAAACATGGTTGGCCCGGTGTTGGTTCATGTTGTAACAACCAAGGGTAAAGGATATGAATTTGCGGAAGATGACGCCCCCCGCTTTCATGGTTTGGGGCCTTTCGAAGTTGCTACCGGAAAATGTGTTGCCGGGAAAGGCATGTCGTACTCCACTCACCTGGGAAACATATTATGCGATGTTGCTGCCCGTAATAAGCGTATTGTTGCCATAACCGCCGCCATGGCAGACGGGACTGGACTGGTCGGATTTTCTCAGAAATTCCCGGAGAGGTTCTTTGATGTAGGCATCTGTGAACAGCATGCTGTTACTTTTGCCGGAGGTCTGGCTGTTCAGGGATTGAAACCATTTGTTGTGATTTATTCCACTTTCCTGCAAAGAGCCTATGATCAGATAATACACGATATTGCCCTGCAGAAACTGCCCGTGGTCTTTTGTCTGGACCGGGCCGGACTGGTGGGCGAAGATGGAGCAACCCATCATGGAGCCTTTGATCTTTCTTACCTGAACCTGATTCCCAATCTGGTAATAATGGCACCGGCCGATGCCAATGAATTGACTGCCATGGTTAAATTTGCCGCCCGTTATAAGCAGGGACCGGTTGCTATCCGCTATCCCCGAGGAAATGCACTTTTCTGTACAAGGAAACTTTCACCCCTGGAATTAGGCAAATTTGATGTGGTCCACCCGGATGGTAAAATCTTGATGATGGGCATAGGCCATGCCTTCAATGATGCTGTAATCGTCCGGGAGAAGCTGCAGCAGAAATTCCCCCGACGCAGTATCGCCCTGGTCAACGGCAGATTCATGAAACCTCTTGATACCGATTACCTGGAAAGTATTAAAGGGCAGATTGATTACATCTTCACATTGGAGGAGAACAGCCTGATCGGGGGATTTGGAAATCAGATCAAGGACTTCTTCAGCACTTCCAGAACCAGGGTCTATTCCTTTGGTTTACCGGATAAATTCATTACTCATGGGAAAGTTGAAGAATTAAAAACCATAATAAATCTTGATCCGGAAAGTATCTGCCGACAGATAGAAAAAATACTTATCCCCTCCTGAATATGAATTACCAGAACGATACTATCTGCGCCATCTCGACCCCACCCGGCATCAGTGGTATCGCAGTAATCAGGATCAGCGGGGCAGAGGCAATTAAGACGGCAGACTGTTATTTTAAGGGACGAAGGAAATTACAGGATTGTTCTTCACATACTGTCCATTTCGGTCATATAGTTGATGGAGATGAGATTCTGGATGAGGTTTACGCCATGATTTTCCGGACACCACACAGTTATACCGGAGAAGATGTTGTGGAAATATCCTGTCACGGCAATACCTTCGTAGCCAATCGGATACTGCAATTGCTGTTAAGAAAAATCAGGCTGGCTGGTCCTGGAGAATTTACTCAGAGAGCTTTCTTCAACGATAAAATCGATTTGACCCGGGCCGAAGCCATTGCTGATCTGCTGCAGGCCCAGACGCGGCGATCACACCGGGCAGCTGTTGAACAGCTGGAAGGAAGCCTCTACAGAAGAATTGAACTGCTTGTTCAGAAACTGACTGATTACCGTACCCGGCTCGAACTGGAAATCGATTTCCTGGAACAATCAATCCCTGAGATCAATCTGGGGGAACTGGAAGGGAATCTTCTCGGTCTATTGGCAGAGTTGAAACAACTGGTTGCCAGCGGGGAAGAAGGGATAATTTTACGTGAAGGCCTGAGAGTGAGCCTGGTGGGTGCTCCCAACGTAGGAAAATCAAGCATTTTCAACGCCTTTCTGGAAAGTGAAAGAGCCATTGTAACGCCAATCCCGGGAACTACCAGGGATTATCTGGAAGAAGCAATTTCCCTGCAGGGATATCTTGTCCGTATCTTTGACACGGCTGGTATCCGACCCGCCGGCGATCAAATCGAGCAGATTGGTATTGACCGGTCTTATGATATTATTAAAAAATCTCATCTTGTCCTTTTCATAT
>JAFGEH010000116.1 GCA_016931665.1 Candidatus Cloacimonadota bacterium
TCTCTGGCAGCTGGTTTATTCCCGGTCAGGCAGATTGATCGTGACAAGGTAAATAAAGCCATAACTGCAGATTTTGAAGTCATTCAAGACCGGAAAGAATGAAGATAGCTATCGCCAGCGGTAAAGGTGGTACCGGGAAAACTACTCTGTCTGTTAATCTGGCATCCTGGTTAGCTTTACAGGATAAAGTTGTCCTGGTTGATTTAGACACGGAGGAACCTAATTCCGGGATCTTTCTCAAATTACCCCTGATTAGAAGCATCATCGGTGTAAAACCAGTACCGGTATGGCAGAGCGATAACTGCCTGCATTGTGGCAAATGCCAGGGATATTGTCAGTTCCATGCTATCATCAGCCTGCCTTCCGAGGTGCTTGTTTTCCCTAAATTATGCCATAGCTGTTATGCCTGCAGCGAGCTTTGTCCTGCTTCCGCTTTGCCAATGCTGAATGAGAAAATCGGTAAAATTGACCACTTTGCCCGGGAGAATCTAACCTTCATCGAAGGAAAACTGGATGTTGGTCAGGAAATGGCAGTACCTTTAATAAAACAGGCCATTACCTACACAGAATCTCAATCGGTGAATTCCGAATGGCTTATTTTCGACTCGCCTCCCGGCAATGCCTGTCCCATGATCGAAGCCACCAAAGTAGCAGATTTCATTATATTGATTTCCGAACCGACACCTTTCGGGTTATACGATCTGAGTCTTTCCGTCCAATCTTTGAGAAAGTTGAATAGAAATTTTGGTGTGGTGATCAACCGGGAGGGAATAGGAAATTCTGATCTGGAAAGATACTGTCTGGATGAGGATATTCCAGTAATCGCCAGAATACCTCAGTCCCGTTTGATTGCCGAGAGCTATTCCGCGGGCAAACTGGTTTACCATGAGGATAATGATTTTCTGTCCTCTCTTAAGCAAATAAAGGATTTTCTGCAGAATGATGCCTTCTCCTGTTAAAGAGGTCGTTGTGATATCCGGTAAGGGCGGGACAGGCAAGACTTCCCTGACAGCTGCTTTCGCCTTTCTGGCACAGGAAGATATCGTCTTGGCCGATTGTGATGTCGATGCTCCTGATATGCATCTATTGATGAATCCCCGGGTGGAGATGGAACAGGATTTCTATAGTGGATGGCAGGCAGAAATTGATTGCCTGAAATGTTCAAATTGCGGTAAATGCCAGGAAGTATGCCGTTTCTCAGCCATTATTCAGAGTAATGAATGTTTCAGCATCGATGCCGATGAATGTGAAGGATGCGGCTACTGTTCTTTCATCTGCCCGGAGCAGGCTATTCAACTCATACCGCGCCTGTCGGGTCAATTCAGGGTATCCCGGACCCGCTTTCAACATAAACTGGTTCATGCCAACCTTGACCCGGGAGGGGAAAATTCCGGCAAGCTGGTTAATCAAGTCAAACAGGTGGCTGCCAGGATCGCCAGGGAAGACAGCAAAAAAATAATTCTGGTAGATGGAGCTCCCGGCATAGGCTGCCCGGTAATATCCTCACTGACTGGAGCAGACCTGGTGGTGCTGGTCACTGAGCCATCACTTAGCGCCTTTCATGATCTGCAAAGGGTTTTTAATCTGGTAAACCAGTTTCGGATCAAAACAGCCTGTCTGATCAACAAGGCTGACCTCAACTCTGATATCAGCACAAAAATAAAAGCATTTCTGGCCGAGAATAGTATATTATTGCTGGCAGAGCTTGCTTATAATACTGCCTTTACAGCGGCCATGCTGAAGGGTCATTGCATTCTGGAAGAAGAAAACACCAGCTTTCAACCAGCTATCCTGGAAGCATGGAATAAGATTATATCATTACTTAACTGAATTGAACAGGAGGATTTATGAAAATTGCTTTTACAGCAAAGGGTACAGATTGGCAGGATCAGATTGATCCCAGATTCGGCAGATGCGCTTATCTTGTTTTTTATGATGAGGATACCGATACAATCGACTGGATCGATAATGGATCGTCGGCAGGTATTGACCATGGTGCAGGCCCTCAGACTGCCCAGAAACTGCTCACCAGAAAACCAGATATTCTGATCACAGGCAATGGGCCAGGCGGTAATGCCAGCAGGGTACTGAGTTATTCACAAATTACTGTTTATACAGGGGCTGCTGACAAATCCCTGCAGGAAGCATATCAGGATTTTAAAAATAACCGGCTGACAGAATTTAAATTTTAGGAGAAACTTATGGATCTGAAACTAGCCATTCCCACAAATCAGGGTTTGTTATGCGATCATTTCGGGCATTGTGAAAAATTTGCCATTATTGAAGTAAAAGACAATCAGATAATCAAGGAAGAATTTGCAGTACCACCAAATCATCAGCCCGGAATTTATCCGGGATTTCTGAAGGATCTTGGTGTAGATGTTGTGCTGGCTGCCGGCATGGGAAGCAGGGCTTTACAGCTGTTCGACGGTCTTGGTATCAAAGTCTGCACTGGAGTAAGATCTGCCCCAACGCGTTTACTGGCCGAAGAATACATTGAGGGGAAGCTGGTTTCCTCATCAAATCTTTGCGACCATTGATCATAAGATAGCAGATATCTTTATCCGTAACCACCCTGCGCAATAAACGGGACAGGCTCTGCCATTTCCTCTTGACAGGTTATGATAACATTTTGCTAATCCACGTTCAGGAGAAGGAAGGATAGATGCCTGATCAATCAGTTATTACTGCCATCATCACTGCCGGTGGCCTGGGAACCCGTCTGGTCAGTGAAACTCCCAAACAGTTTCTTTTACTCAAGGGAAGACCTCTACTCTATTGGGCTATCGATAAATTTTACAATTCACGGGAAATTTCCAATATTATCATCACCCTGCCAGCAAGAATGATTGCAGCCTGGAATAATGAAATCAGGAGAGATTTCCCTGATAAGGAAATTATTATAATCAGTGGCGGCCGGGAAAGACAGGATTCTGTTTTCAAAGCTCTGCTGAAATGCCCGCCGGATTGCGATTACGTTGTAATACATGACGGGGTAAGGCCATTTATCAGAGATCAGGAAATATCTGCCATCTGCCATCTGGTCAGAAAAAAGAAGGCAGTTATTGCCGCTGCTGAAGTTACAGACACGATCAAGGAAGTAGAGAGCAGTCTGATAGTTCGCACTATCCCGCGGGAAAGATTGTACAGAGCCCAGACACCGCAGGCATTTGATTTTAAATTAATAATGAATTGTCACCAGAAAGCCAGGACCAATGAGCTCAGTTTTACGGACGACGCGGCTTTACTTGAACATTATGGCTATCCCGTTCATATCTTCCCAGCCGGATCTCATAATTTCAAAATAACCACTGTTACAGATCTTCTGCTAGCTGAAACCCTGCTTGCTCAAAATACTGCGGAGTAACATTATGAACCTGGATAAGATCAGAAAGTTCCGCCTTGTGCTGCCTGTTCCCATACCTGCACTAGGCTGTGGAGTACTGGGCTTGAGTTTGGCCAGAAAGAGTATAAACATTGGGAAATATGCCTCTACCCTGCTCAAGGCCCTGGAATACCGTGGTTATGATTCAACAGGTGCTGTTTTTCAGGATGAAAGGAAAAAGATAACTCTGCTCAAAGATGTGGGAGCTCCCAGTACCCTGGTTAAAACCCTGGGTATTGAAGAACAGGCAGGTAAGATTTTCTGCGGCCAAGTACGATGGGCTACTTTCGGTACAGTATCCAGAAAGAATGCTCAACCGCATGAAGTAAAATGTAAAAAACATATCTACGGCGCCCATAATGGTAATCTGACCAATACAAGAGAACTGCGGAAATTTCTGCTTTCAGAAGGACATAACGTTGTTTCCGATAACGATGGTGAAATGTTGGTTCATACTATTGAACACTATTTCGATAATGAACTGGAAAAATTCCCCGATAGTAAACACCTGCAGACAGGAACCCGGCAAGCAGCTATGCGCCGAGCTATCATCCAGGCTGCCGATAAAATCATTGGTTCCTACGCGGCAGTTATCATTGATCCCGTCACGGAATTCTGTTATGCAATTAAAGCAGGCAGCAGCCTCTATTTCGGGTTGGGAGAAATCGAAAATAATAAATTCGGTTTAGCTTCTTCGGATCTGACGGCTTTACTGAAATTCACCAAACATTTAGTCAATCTCCGGGAAGGTGAGTTTATTGAATTCAAACAGGACAAATATCAGATCTATGCCTTCCGTATACTGAAGGTTAAGGTTCCCAATCAACAGGATGTAATTTTCCAGCCTGGTGATCAGATAAGCAAGCTGCCGGTTTATTCCAGGCTACGGGCAGAAGATACCGAGCTGGTCCCGCCCTTTAAATATTTCATGGAACAGGAAATCATGGCTGAAATAGAAACATCCGGCAAGCTGATCAAATTGTTCCAGGGCGGTTCGAATACAGGAAAACGGATGCTTAATGTCATGCAGCAGGAAAACATTCTGGGAAGTATTAGCAGCCTGTGCGAGCAAATTCAGGAATGTAGCAGTCCCGATATGCAGAAGCGCTATTTTTCCGATTTTCTTAACTCCCAGGAAGCAGATCAGATTTTCGGTAAAGTAAAAGAAAATTATGAAGCAATTTATAATGAACTGGTCAAAGA
>JAFGEH010000117.1 GCA_016931665.1 Candidatus Cloacimonadota bacterium
AACGGTTTTTCACGTTCTCCTGGAGTCATGGAAAATATTATAGCTTCGATATGTTTCAGTTCGTTTTCATCGACTTTTAGATTTTTCAGGGATTTTGTGCCAGCTCCTGGGATCATATTCAGAATCTGCTCCATTGGTCCCATTTTGCGAAGTTGCTGAAGTTGTTGCAGGAAATCTGTTAAGGTCAACTGGTTCTGTTTCATTTTCCTGGCGAGCTTTTCTGCTTCCTGAGCATCAACAATGGCTTCTGCTTTTTCGATCAGACTCAGTACATCACCCATACCCAGGATGCGTCCGGCCATTCTTTCGGGATGAAATTCTTCCAGATCGCTCAACTTCTCACCAGTACCTATGAAAACAACCGGTTTCCCGGTAACCTCCCGTATGGAAAGAGCAGCTCCTCCTCTGGCATCACTATCCATTTTACTTAAAATTACTCCGGAGAATTGCAGGAGATTATGGAATTCTCGAGCCACATTCACCGCATCCTGTCCGGTCATGGCATCAGCAACAAAGAATATGTAGTCAGGCTCAATTGCCTGTTTGATGTCTTTGAGTTCCTGCATCATTTTCTGATCAATTTGCAGCCGGCCGGCCGTATCAAAGATCAAGAGATTCAAGTTCTGTCGGGAAGCCAGGTTCAATGCCTGTTTGGAAAATTTAGCCACGTTTCTGGCCTTATCATCCGCCAGGACAGGCATCGCCAATTGTCTTCCCAGAACCTGCAGCTGGTGGATAGCTGCCGGTCGATAGATGTCGCCTGCCACCAGTCCCGGGTTAATATTCTTATTTTTTAATCGGGCAGCCAGTTTGGCACAGGTGGTTGTTTTCCCGGAACCCTGTAATCCAACCAGCATAATCTTATTCAGGCGGTTATCGGGCAGTATGAGATCGAATTTTCTGCCTCCCAGCAGCTCGATCAGCTTTTCATGAACAATTTTAACAACCTGATGACCGGGTGTAAGACTTTTCATGACCTCAACACCAACTGCCAGCTGTCCAACCCGTTCTATAAACTGTTTTGTGACTTTGAAATTAACATCAGCTTCCAGAAGGGCTCTTCTTATTTCCCGTAAAGCTTCCTGAATATTCTGTTCAGTAAGTTTCCCGTGACCTTTCAGCTGATGAAAAATCTGATCAAGTCTTTCTGTAAGGTGATTGAACATATTGTACTAAGTCCGAAGACCTAAAATCTGTTGTTTATAGTCACTATGGCTGAAGATATAAGTTCCGGCAACCAGAATATCCGCTCCCAATTCTATCAATTGCGGGGCATTGAGATTATTAACTCCGCCATCTACTTCGATTTCCAGACCCTGATTGACCCTGCCGGCATATTCTTTCAGTTCTCTGAGTTTAGGATAAACCATCGGCAGAAACTTCTGCCCACCAAACCCAGGATTGACACTCATTAACAAAACAAAATCCAGTTCCGGAAGGATTGGGTACAGAGTTATAACTGGTGTGGCAGGATTAAGGGCCACACCCGCTTTAACCCCGGCAGATTTTAAAACACTGATCTGCCTTTGCAGGTGCCAAACAGATTCCTGATGAATTGAAACATAATCTACCCCGATTTCAGCCATTTCTAATAGATACTGCTCAGGATTGGTCACCATGAAATGGACATCAACCGGGATTCTGGAAATTTTTTTTATTGTTTTAATCAGTGGTAACCCAAAGGTGAGATTAGGCACAAAATGACCGTCCATGATATCCAGATGCAGTAAATCAGCCCCGGCTTCTTCCACGGCACGAATTTCTCTTTCCAGATGCAGAAAATTGGCAGCCAGAAGTGATGGTGCGACTTTCATAATATTATTCCTTTGCCTAAAATCCTTTCAGGCAGAATATGATGTCTTTCAATTCAATATTCAATCTAACTTTAATGTCTTTTATGATCTGATATTTTCTCAATATGAGTTCCTGCATCCAGATGTTATTAGAAACATCTATGAAAAGAATCTGGTATTCCAACTTTCTGAGTGAAGTCCTCTCTGAAAGTAACTCACCCACTAGGGATTTCCAGCCCAGAGCAAGCTGAAGCAACTGCTGGTATTCCGGGCCGGCAATTTTCAGAAGAAGCCCTTTGAATCCGGGGCCTGCCGGGATAAAGCCCATGCCAGTGGAAGCGATCTGCTATCTTTTAGGTGTGAGTAGAGTAAAACCCCACCAGGAAAATACTGCAATCAGCACCGCCGTATAATAGGCCATTCCCAGAGCGTTGTAACTGCTGTCATAGGTCATCATGAGCAGAGCAGGAATCGCTGACAGAATAATGAGAAGCAAGTACCCCAGAAAAATAATGGATTTCTTATTTCTGGAGTTGTTGATCATGGTTACGGCCATAACTCCCAACGCAATAATTATCCCAGCAATAAGAGTTATAATGAGATAGGAGAAAAAGGGGAAATGAGCTGAACGAAAAACAAACAGCGGACTCAACAGGGACAAAAGCAGCAGGATCAAACCGATAAGACGGTGCAGGACATTAAAAAGACGGGGATTGGTTTGAGTTTTTCTGTGATGAGATTTTATATACAGATATACCAGGATGAAAACAAGAATAAAGAAACCCAGGAATATCGGCACTCCCACGCTGGGATCGTCACTCGTAAATCCCAGAGAACCCAGGGCTGCCAGTAAAACAAGCCAGCCAAGAACACTGACTATAGCTTTTATAATCTGCTTCACAGTCACCTCCCGGTTTATTCGTTTTCGATCTTTACTTTCAGAGTAGTTGTAATCTCCGAAGTGAATGCTATGGTAACCTCGTGGGCACCAATTTCTTTCAGATGTTTTTCCAGAACAACATGAGATCGGTGTATTTCTATGTCTTTCTCTGCCAGCGCTTTGACGATATCGTTATCCGAAACTGATCCGAATAAATGGCCATTTTCGTCTGCTTTGCGGGTGAAGGATAGTTCCACATCGGTCATTTTCAGGGCTAGCGCTTTGAATTTATTTTCGATTTCCAGTTTGGCCAGTTCTGCTTCTTTTTTAATCTGTTCCACTTTGGACAGATTATTCTTATTGGCCAGAATAGCAAGTTTCTGGGGTAAAAGGTAATTTCTGGCGTAGCCATCAGCCACATTTAAAACAGCACCAGCCTCCCCCACTTTTTTTATATCTTTAGTCAGGATGATTTTCATCAATTTCCTCCCTCTTGTTAATTTTTCTAAAATCAAACCAAATGTCAAATAATCCGAATAAAGTCAGTAGCAGCACCAGATAAGGATTAAAAACAAGGGCCAGTACAAAAACAATCAATAGTAGTCTAGTTCTATGGAAATAAGCTCCCCAGTAGAAATCGATCAGTGATATTCCCTGGATCAAAAATACTGGCAGCAGCATTAGAGCCCCGTTAAAACCGGCAATCCGGGTTGCAGGGAACAGCATCAAAACTAGAACCGGTAGCAGCAGATATATCAGGAAGAAGGGCAATCTGATGTATTTGTGTTTCCATTTCATTTGGGATCTGCGTGAGAGCAGTAATGCTCCCAGGTATAAGGCAACGATTATGGTAAAAACCCATATCCCGGGAAAGAAATTAGTTATGATATCCCTTACCGATTCCACAGCTTCCTGGATAAAGGCAAGCCGGTTAATGTTATCGGCTGTGGTTTCTCTTAGCGTTTCCAGATAGAGATCAAAAATCTGGTTGATATTTTCCAGGAACAATTTTCCAAAGGCAGCCTGTCTTAAGGCGCTGTAAACAAGATTAATAAATCCTGCTGTCAGAATGGCACGCAGGTATTCCAGGGTTCTGGAAAAAACCATGAAAAACACAAAAGCTGACAAGATAACCCCAACCAGGATATCGCTGAAACTAATAATATTGATGATCCTACCCAGCAGAAACAGCAGCAACACAAAGATCATAGCAGTATAGAACCTGATCCTGTATGGCTGATACTGATACTTAACACCCACTGTCATTATAAAGATCAAACCCCAGAAGGGGGATATAAGCGAAATCAGAACAGAAAAGAAAACAATTACGATCACTAGCTATTTTTCAACATAGGGAATTAAAGCCATTTGCCGGGCTTTCTTTATTTCCCTAACCAGTGCTCTCTGATGTTTGGCGCACGTCCCGGTGAACCGGCGCGGTGATATTTTGCAGGATTCGGATATGAATTTACGCATCAGGTTGACGTCTTTGTAATCGAGAACTGCTTCCTTATTTTTACAGAAGAAACAGACTTTCTTCTTGAAGATGAATTCCTTGCGTGAGCCTCTTGGCCGAAAGCCCCGGCTTCCGTCTTTACCACCGGCAGGACGTGATTTGTCTCGTCCGCGATAAGTACTTTTTTCAGCGGATTGCTGTTCAGTAGTTTCTATTTTTTCTTCCATTTTATCTCCTTCAGTATTTAGAATGGGATATCATCATTAGTGATATCTGCTGTTCCTTTGCTTTCTTCGGATGCGGATGTTTCACTTTTCACATCTTCTCCTGGCTCTGTCTTTTCCAGAAAATTGACTTTGCTGGCTACAATTTCGGCAATTTTCCTATTCTGGTTATCTTTATCGACATAGCTTCGGGTTTGCAGATAACCTTCCACGATGACTGCGCTGCCTTTATGGAGAGACTCTGCGCATTGTTCACCTCTTTTGCTCCAGGTTACAACATCAATATAGCTGGTATCCTGCATCCATTCGCCGTCTTTTTGATAGCTGCGATCAAATGCCAGTGAAAATTTGGCTACTGGTGTACCGTTAGGAGTATAGCGCAGTTCCACATCACGTGTCAGACGTCCGCTGATTATAACTGTGTTAATACGGGGTAATCTTAATTCGCTTGCCATACAGCCTCCTAGGTTTTTGTAAGTACATTGAATCTTACAACGTGTTCATCCAGCTTGAGAAGTCGTTCATATTCGGCAATATTCTTGGGGTCAAGATTAAAGAAGTTCACTACATAATAGCCTTCTTTAAATCCTTTAATCTCATAAGCAAGGTTTCTTTTGCCCCAATCGTCTATGCTGACAACTTCGCCACCCTGTTTGCTGATATGGGTCTTAATATTTTCGATTAACTGGGTAATGGTCTCAGCTGAGAGTGCGGGATCGAAAATGATCATACTTTCGTAGTTTTTCAACATCATTCCTCCTTTGGCCTAATTAGAGACCGGTGGTTACACCGGAACTCTTTCTCGATCCTGAGAATCATGGATTTTCTCAGAATAGGATTTTTTATTAGCACTATAAAAATCAAGGACCTGAGAGAAACCGGTTTCGATAAAGCAGGCTAGAAGCCTGTTACCAAAATCGAGAACCTGACTCAGGATTTTTCTTTCTTCCTGACTGAAATCAGAAAGGATATAATCAGACAGCTCATTTCCGTCTGGTTCATTCACTCCCAGCCGGAGTCGTTTGAAATCTTCTGACCCCAGAGCCTGAGCGATTGATTTTAAGCCATTATGGCCGCCACTGCT
>JAFGEH010000118.1 GCA_016931665.1 Candidatus Cloacimonadota bacterium
ATTTTCAATCAGGTTATACCTGACGACCTGATCAAGTACGGGTTGATCCCCGAGCTGGTAGGCCGTTTGCCGGTTCATTCTTCACTGCATGAACTGGATGAAGAGGCCCTGGTCCGTATTCTGACAGAACCACGTAATGCCATCATCAAACAATACAAGAAACTCTTTCAGATCGAGGGAGTGAATCTGGAATTTTCGCGGGAAGCCCTGCTGGAAATTGCCCATACCGCCATTAAGCAGAAGATCGGAGCCCGGGGTCTGCGCTCAATCATGGAAAAATTCATGATCGAGATCATGTATGATCTGCCGGACCGCCAGAATGTAAACCAATGCCTGATTTCCAAGGAAGTAGTATTGGGTAAAAATGATCCTGTATTCACCTACGAACAGAGAAAAAAGGGTCAAACCGCCTGATATCTCATTCAGTTGAATCTCTGCCTTGTTCAGTGAATTTCAGGGTGAATTAACTACCTTTTCTGCTTGACGGGAATATATTCTGCAGCAGATTAATTTAGATTGATTAATATAATTCTTCAGAAGGGAGACAGATATGGTATTCAGGCCGCAACCCTTTGTTAACAAGAGAGTTAACCTCTATATTGGTTTATCTGTATTTTTTTTCACACTGGTGATTTATTTCCTGACATTTGCCCGGTCTCTGTCTTTCTGGGATGCTGGCGAATATATCACCTGCAGCAGCATTTTAGGTGTTCCCCATCCTCCGGGTAACCCTTTTTATATTCTGCTTGGCAGGTTTTTCACTATCTTCAGCCTGGGAATCCCTCATGCTCAGATAGTAAATTTTTTATCATCCATTCTCTCCGCACTGGCTGTTATGTTTACATATTTCTTCACTGTAAAATTAGTTACCATGTTCCTGAAATCAGCAGAAGAAGGCTGGCAAGCCTATCTAGCCGGAGTGATTGCTGCCCTGTTCACGGCTTTCTCCAGTACTTTCTGGGACAACGCTATTGAGGCTGAAGTATATGCCGGGCTTGCTTTTACTATAAACCTTATCGTCTGGCTTACTCTTATCTGGCGGGAGAAATCCGAAAATCTGTCCCATCTTAACTGGCTGCTGCTGATCATATATCTGTTTTTCCTGGGATTCGGAATTCATCAAACTTCCCTGCAGATAGCTCCTGCCGTCTTATTCATTGCTGTATATCCCTTACTGAAGGCCACTATAAGAACTTCCAGATTCTGGGGCAGAACGTTTATTTATCTCTTTATAATAATTGTCGTCTACATGATCTTTAACCCTCTGGGAAAGAATATTCAGATTCCCGACCTCGCGAAATACATGGTAGCTCTGGTACTCTTTGTGATCCTGTTTATTCACCTGCATAGTCATGTTCCGGCCAAAGCCTGGTGGCTGGCACTCTTCCTCATTCTGGCTGCGTTAAGTACGCATATTTTCCTGCTGGCCAGATCCGAGCATCGTCCCTTCATTAATGAAGGTCATCCTCATAATCTCAAATTATTTACTGATTATATTCTGAGGCGCCAATATGGGGTAACCAGCATGTTCGTGCGCCGCGCGTCCTTCTGGTATCAGCTCAAAGATCAGTTCCTTACCTATTTCAGCTGGCAATTCTTCAATACGGAAATAATCAGCCGCTGGTTTCAGATTCCCCGCCAACTGATTGCTGTACTGGGCAATTCCATCATCTTCCTGCTGGGGATTTGGGGCGCTATCTTCCATTACCGTAAGAACAAACATTCTTTCTTCTACATGGTTGCTCTGTTCTTCATGGCTTCTCTCGCCATGGTCTTTGTGATGAACCTCTCCGATGCCGAAGTCCGGGATAGGGAATATTTCTTTGTAACCGCCTACAATTTCTGGACCGTCTGGCTGGCTATCGGCTGCCTAGGTATTATTGCATATTTCCGCCGTAAGCTGCCCCGACTGGTACCGGTAGCTATCATACTGGCATTAGCTTTACCTTTATTTAATCTGGCTTCTCAATATCATGTGCATGACCGTTCCCGGGAATATATCGCCCTGGGCTATGGCCAGAACATTCTGAACAGCCTGGAAGAGAATGCCATTGTCTTTACCAACGGGGATAACGATACTTTCCCGGTCTGGTATGCGCAGGCAGTTTACGATCCTGCTGCCGAGGAATATATACATCCTTCATCAGAACCCCTGCCGCTGGATCCAGATTTCGACAGTGCCATCCTGGCCGAGAATCAACTGGCGATAGAGATAACCAAACGCAATATCGAAAAGGCGATGCGGTATAAGAACAGCCAATGCTCAGGCATTCGGAAAGATGTATCCGTAGCTAATCTTAGCCTGCTGAACACACCCTGGTATATCAAACAGCTGCGCGACCATGAAGGTATAGAGTTCAACATCCCGGACAGCCATATCGATTCCTGTCAGGATGATCCCAGGTCAGTTCTTTATCCGAGGCAGATCCCCAAAGACACTGCAGTCACCATCAAAGGTATTAATCCCGATGACCAGTTCACCGTCACCTATAAGAGGGGAACCGTGCTTTATATCAAAGACCTGGCTGTCATCCAGATCATCAAGGACAATTACGGAAAACGGCCGATTTATTTTGCTGTTACTGTGCCCGATGTGATCGGTTTTGATGAACATCTGCGCAATGAGGGTATGGTTGACCGCCTGGTTTCCACCAGGGGAGAGAATCAGTACAATCTGGACAGACTGATCAGCAATATAGACACTGTTTACACCTATGAGGGCATTTTTGATGATTCCATTTACAAAGACCGTAATATGAAACGTCTGCTGAATAATTACGGTGCTGCCTACGTCAGGGCGTCACAGTTCTATCATTCCCTGAGTGATTTTGATAACTCGGTACAATATTTGGAAAAGGGAATGGAATTCATGGTGGATAAGCAGCGTTTCTATAATTCCATGTCCAACCTTTATCTGGAAGGGTCATTTCATTTTGCCGACAGAGAAGAGAAGGAGAAGAGCCAAAGCTATCTGGAAAATGCTATCAATTACAATCCAGCCAATCGTGGGCTGACCCAGGCAATATACCGGATCTCCCGTCAGATCGAGAGCCATGAGCGGGGTATTGAGCTGCTGAATATGATCAAGCCCTACCAGGATACGATGGCAGTAAACACTTATATCTCTCTGCTGCAGGAAAAAGATTAAC
>JAFGEH010000119.1 GCA_016931665.1 Candidatus Cloacimonadota bacterium
ACTACTCTGGATTTCCTCTACAATTTCACTCCTGCCCAGGATGAGATCGTTCCTCCCGCCGCCGCCGGTATAATCAATGTCTATCCCAACCCGTTTAATCCTTCCGTTACCATTCAGTACCAGCTGCCGGCAGACTGCCCGGATGCCGGATTAACCATCTATAACGTGAGAGGCCAATTAATCAGATCATATCCCTTTGATCCCTCAACCCATGAATCCGTCGGAAGCCGGATTTTTACTATAAATTCGATAACCTGGGACGGCAGGGATAATGCAGGCCGTCGGGTAGGAAGTGGTATATATCTGGTCCGCCTGCAGGGTGTCGGTAATAATCCGCCTCGAAAGATAATGCTTCTCAAATAAATGAGGGAATTGTGATCAATCGAATTCAGCTTGTATTGAAACCGGAGATCCCGGATGTAGTCGGAGAGAAGATCAGGAGGGATGCCGGAAACTATCTCCAGATAGAAACCGGCCGAGTAAAGACTGGCAAAATCTATAATATAACTTACGATCTGACCCCGGAGCAGATTGCCACTTTTGCCCGACAGGGGCTGGCAGACGGGATTTTGCATGATGTTTATACCAACTCAATGTTTAATGATCCTCTCTATCAGACATTCGTATTGGTAGCCCGATTACCGGGAGTAACGGACGATGAAGGGATGTCTGCCCAGAGAACCTTGAGTGATATCCTTGACCTCGGTCTGGATACTGCTACTCAGCACATTTTTTCGCAGGATATTTACCTGTTTGAAAGTAATCTGCCGGATAACATCCTCCAGCAGCTGGCTCATGACCTGCTGGGCAATCCCCTGGTTAATCATTTCGAGTATGGTTCTGCTGGTAAAAGAATTGATTACATGCCTTATGTTGAGATCAGTACTTCCGGTCAATATGAAACAGTAGATATTTTGGTGGAAGATGAGCAGTTACTCGCCCTGTCGCGGGAGAGATTACTATCATTGAATCTGGAAGAGATGCAAGCGATCCGTGATTATTTCCGGAACCCGGAAAGGCAATCGGAAAGAAAGTTGAGGGGATTGCCCTCCCTGCCTACGGATTGTGAATTGGAAGTGCTGGCTCAGACCTGGAGTGAGCATTGTAAACACAAGGAATTCAGTGCAGTGATCGAATTTACCGACCTCAACAGCGGCGAGACCCTGCAGATTGATTCTCTGTTCCAAACTTATATTAAACAGTCTACCGAGATTATCAGACAGAGACTCTCTGAACAGGGAAACAACTGGCTGCTCAAGGTTTTTTCCGATAATGCCGGTGTTGTGAAAATCGACGATGATCATGTCTTTGTCTGGAAAGTGGAAACTCATAATTCTCCTTCTGCCATTGATCCTTACGGTGGCGCTATCACGGGTATTCTGGGCAATAACCGCGATCCTCTGGGAACCGGGGTCGGCGGAGGAAGGTTGCTCTTCAATACCAATGTTCTCTGTTTCGGGCCACCGGATTACAGTCAGCCTCTGCTGCCAGGTCAGTTACATCCCCGCCGGGTTTTGGCCGGGGTCCGGCACGGTATCGAGGATGGCGGAAATAAATCCGGTATTCCCACCGTTAACGGAGCGATCGTCTTCGATGACCGTTACAGCGGTAAACCCCTGGTTTATTGCGGTACCGGCGGTGTTATGCCCATGTCTTATCAGGGTCGCAGCTCCTGGGAGAAACGGATCGATCCCGGCGATCTTATCTTCATGGCCGGGGGCAGAGTTGGTAAAGATGGGATTCACGGCGCTACATTCTCTTCTGCCGAGATCAACGAACATTCTCCCCAGTCGGCTGTCCAGATCGGTAGTCCCATCACCCAGAAGCTGTTATCTGATTTTCTGGAAGAAGCCTGCCGGTTGGGATTGGTCAAATGCTCCACCGATAACGGAGCGGGCGGACTTTCCTCTTCGGTGGGCGAATTAGCTCAAATCAGCGGCGGAGCCCGGGTAGATCTGGAGAATGTACCCCTCAAGTATGCCAATCTGGCACCCTGGGAGATATTCATATCCGAATCTCAGGAAAGGATGACTCTGGTCATTGAACCTTCTGAACGCGCAGCCCTGTTGGAACTTGCCGCCCGGCGGGAAGTGGAAATGACGGAGGTGGGAATTTTCACTGATTCCGGCCTGCTGGAAGTGTATTACGGGAAAGTACCCGTCTGCCAGCTGGATCTGGCTTTTCTGCATCATGGCGTACCGCGCAAATACCTGCAGGCAGAATGGAGTAACCCTTCCCTGCCGGAAACTGTCCTGCCGGAAATCAGCGATTTCAGCCGGGTAGTTCTGCAGCTGATGGGCAGTTACAATATCTGTTCGCGAGAAGCTGTGATCCGTCAGTATGACCATGAAGTCAAGGGGAAGACCATTATCAAGCCTCTGATGGGACCCGCCGGCAAAACACCACAGGATGCAGCTGTGCTCAGGCTCTTTCATGATTCCTGGGCTGGTATTGCCGTTAGTAACGGGATATTGCCCCGCTATGGTGATCTCGATCCTTATCAGATGAGTGCCGGAGCCTTCGATGAAGCAGTTCGCCAGATCATTGCTGTAGGCGGATTACTGCCCTTCCCCGCCAACCATGAGGAAAACCTGTTCTGGTCAGTGAATGATAATTTCTGCGTGCCAGATTCTGCTTATGATCCGGTGCATAATCCGGACGGCAAACAGAAACTGGGCAAGCTTGTCCGCATGAATCAAGCGCTGTTCGATATGTCTACTTTCTTCAATATTCCCCTGACCTCTGGCAAGGACAGTATGAAGAACGATTTCAAGTCCGCTGGACGGAAAATATCTGTTCCCCCAACTATCCTCTATTCTATGGTGGCAAAAATCCCTGATGTGAGAAAGACGGTGACTTCCGACCTGAAAGCCGCTGGTGACCTGATATATCAGCTTGGGGAAACTTATAATGAATTGGGGGGCTCAGAATTTTTCCGATTGTTCGGGGCAACTGGAACTCAGGTTCCGCAAGTGAGAAAGGGAACAGCTCTTGACCTGTACCTGAAAGTGATGCAGGCTAACCGCTCAGGGCTGATCCAATCCTGTCATGATATTTCCGATGGCGGCCTGGCTGTGGCTCTGGCCGAAACGTTGTTCGGCACCGGGCTGGGAGCTGATATCTCTTTGCTGGATAATGAACTGTCTCCGGTTGTCCAGCTGTTCTCTGAATCGCACTCCCGGTTTATCGCTTCTGTACGGAGAGAAGACCAGACTGAATTTGAGAAACTCATGGCAGGCAGAGTCCGCCTGCTGGGAGAAGTCACGGAAAGTGGCTGTCTGCAAGTCAGGATCGGTGAGAACCTTCTATTCGATCTGACCGTGAGCGCCCTGCAGGAAGCGTGGGATAGCCCCTTGTCTTCCGTGCTTATCTGATAGTGGAGAAGGAAGTTTCTGATATGGTAAAAGCTTTAGTGATAACTGGTTATGGAATTAATTGTGAAGAGGAAATGGCAGCTGCCTATCGGCTGGCCAGTGCGCAGGCGGAGATAGTTCATCTGAATGATATCTTTCAGGAAAGGATTTCCATTCATGATTACGACATCCTGAATTTTCCCGGGGGATTTTCCTTCGGTGATGATCTTGGTTCCGGCAAAGTTCTTGCTAATAAAATGCTGTACAGGAACAAGCTCTCAGGAAAGACCTTTCTTAGAGATATCAGGGAATTTCTAGCTGCCGGTAAATTCCTGATGGGTGTCTGCAACGGATTCCAGTTCCTGGTGAAGATGGGGCTGTTGCCGGATGTAAATGGCAGCCAACAGCAGGAAGTCACTCTTACTCGGAATAATTCAGGTCGGTTTGAGGACCGCTGGTGTCATCTGCAGGTGAATTCTGAAAGTAATACTCCTTTCCTGAAAGGTATCAAGCAGCTTTACCTGCCGGTTCGGCATGGAGAAGGTAAATTGATCATACCCGGAAAAATTCAGCAGCGGGTCGTGGAAAACAGGCTGAATTGTCTGAGTTACTGCACGGCTGGCGGAGAACCGACTTCCCGCTATCCGGAGAACCCCAACGGCTCCCATCTGAATTGTGCTGCACTCTGCAATGACTCAGGGCAGATCTTGGGACTGATGCCTCACCCCGAAGCCTTCCTCTCCCTGTATAATCATCCGAACTGGTGCCGGCTGCGAAGAGAGGATTCGGCCATCAGTGAAGCAGGAGAAGGTCTGCAGATCTTTCGGAATATTGTTGAACATGTGGCCGGAAACAGAGTATGAACTCTGTGGCAGAAGCCGGGATGATTTTCTATTGAGGGAACAATGGAAATTGAAAAAATGATGCAGGAACTGGAATGGCTGCGCCGGGAAATAATCGGCCGCAACCTGCTGTTCCGCACCTGTTTCGGTGAAAAACCGCTGGTCTATGCCGATTATACCGCCAGTGGACGGAATCTGCTTTTTGTAGAAAATTATATGCTGCAGGTCATGAAATACTACGCCAATACCCACACCGAAGATGATTATACCGGCAAAACCATGACAACTCTGCTGCATGAAGCGGAAAAGATCATCAAACAGCTGGTGAATGCCGGACCCGGCGGTAAGATCATCTTTACCGAATCAGGGACAACCGGAGGTATAACCCGCCTGCAACAGATTTTGGGCGTTTACTGGCCTCCCGCTACCAAGCGGCGGGTGGATTCCTTTCTGAAAAGCTGCCTGAGCCGTTATCCCGGCAGAGAAAAATGTAATGAACAACTCCTCAATTACTTCGACGAAAATAAACCCGTCGTCTTTGTCGGGCCTTACGAACATCATTCCAATGAAATCATGTGGCGCCGGACCCTCTGCGAAGTGATCGAAATTTCTCTGAATGACCAGGGAGAAATCGACCTGCTCGCCCTGGAAAGTACTGTCTCATCCCCGATTTACAATCACCGGCCCAAAATCGGTTCTTTCTCGGCAGCTTCCAATGTAACTGGGATAAAAACGCCTGTCTATGAGGTCGCCCGTATCCTGCATGAACATAATGCGCTGGCCTGTTTCGATTTCGCCGCCTGCGCACCTTATGTGGAAATTGATATGAATCGCGATGAACAAAGCTGCTTCGATGCCATTTTCCTCTCACCCCATAAATTTCTGGGCGGACCCGGCACCTCCGGCCTGCTGATCTTCAATGAAAAAATTTATCCACGCGACCTTCCTCCCTGTATAGCTGCCGGCGGTACCGTGGACTATGTCTCTCCCCAGCGGGAAAAATATATCGATGATATCGAGACCAGAGAAAAGCCCGGTACTCCCGCCATTCTTCAGAATATCAAGGCTGCCCTGGTTTTTCAATTGAAAGAGAAAGTCGGTATTAGAAAAATTGAAACCATCGAAAAATTTCTGATCGCTGATTTCTATAATCATTTTCAGGATAATTCCGGTATTGTCCTCTACGGCCCAACCGACCCCGGCAAGAAAGTGGCCATCATTCCCTTTAATATTGTTCATGGAACCAGGGTACTTCATCCTAAATTCGTTACCAGGCTGATGAACGACCTGTTCGGTATCCAGACCAGGGCAGGCTGCTCCTGTGCCGGACCCTATGGACACAGATTGCTGCAGATCAGCGATGAAATCTCCAGATACTATCAGTGCGCTATCGGTCTGGATCATTACAGCGGACTGAAACCGGGCTGGGTCAGGTTGAACCTGCACTACACCCTCTCCCGGCCGGAATATGATTATCTTGTTCGAGTGGTAGATTTTATGATCAAATATGCCTGCCGTTTCCTGCCCCTTTATGTTTTTGATTTCAGCACCGGCGACTGGCATCATATATCGGAAAAAGAATGTCACCTGCCCCTGACCCTGGAATTTGCGGAAGTTTTACAGGCACCCGGTTTTAAACCGGAAATTATGGAGAATATCGAAGAACTCTTTCAGACCAATCTGAAAAAAACTCTTACCCTGGCAGAATCACTTTCCGAAGTAGCGGATTACCCTGTTTTTGAAAATGAGATCGAAAGACTGATGTTTTTTAATGTAATAAATTACGTAAATAAAAGATAAAAAGGGCTGTGATGGATTATATCAGGATCAGAAAGGCGCTGATCAGTGTTTCGGATAAAACCGGAATTTGTGGAATCGCCGCTTTCCTGCACGAAAACGGCTGCGAGATAATTTCCACCGGCGGTACGGGACAAGCACTGCAGTCAGCAGGCATACCTTACACGGAAATCAGCCGGATAACCGGCAACCCGGAAGCCTTCGGCGGCAGGATGAAAACCATCTCCTACCAGATCGAATCCGCCCTGTTGTTTGACCGGGAAAAGGACGCCAACGAAGCCGCCCGGCTGGGCATAGAACCAATAGATATAGTCATCTGTAACCTGTATCCCTTTGCTAAAGTTAAGGAAGCCGGGGCTAATCTGGAAACTTTGATCGAAAATATCGATATCGGTGGGCCGACTATGCTGCGGGCTGCTGCTAAAAATTACCAGAGTGTGGCAGCGGTTACCGATTTGACAGATTATCCCGACCTGATGGCTGAAATGAAAGCCAATAACCTGTCATTGTCTCTGGCCACCCGGCACAGGCTGATGCTGAAAACCTTCAACTACACAGCCGATTATGACAGCCTGATCGCCACCACTCTGGATCAGCAGGCGGGGCAGCGTACCCTGCGGCTTGCTTTTAAGGATGGCCTGCCTCTGCGTTACGGAGAAAATTCTCATCAGCAGGGCTGGTTCTACCGCGGCCGGAATGATTCACCCTCGCTGTCCGATCTCAGGATATTGCACGGCAAAGAGTTATCCTTCAATAATATTGCCGATATCCAGAGCGCTGTGGAATCAGTCAGGGGGCTTTTGAACTATGGTTGTGCCATCATTAAACATAAGAATCCCTGCGGACTGGCTCAGGCTGCAGATCAGCTTAGGGCCTTCCAACTGGCCTGGGAGGGGGATCCCGTATCCGCCTTCGGTTCAATTATAGCCTTTAATAAAACATTAGATCTGGCTGCGGCGGAATTCCTGAGATTGAATGATCCCGATAAAAGCTGCAGGAAATTTATCGAAGTGATCATCGCTCCCGCATTTTCGGAAGCTGCCCTGAATTATCTGAAATTTCATAAGAACCTGAGAATTGTGGCAATAAACCCGGCTGCCTTGACCGGCACCTTCGATTATAAATTCATGAATAATTCACTTCTGATGCAGGATACAGATTCCACCTTATACTCTCAACTGGAAAATGTAACAGAAAACCACTATGATACTTCTGCCAATCTCGACCTGATCGAATTCGGCCTGCAGGCTGTCCGCCAGCTTAAATCCAATGCCATAGTCATTGTTAGAAAAAAACCGGACGACAGCTGCCAGTTGCTGGGAATGGGAGCAGGGCAGCCCAACAGACTGGTTTCAACCAGGCTGGCTCTGGATAAGAGCCGGGAAAATCTGGAACGTGAATTTTCTCAAAAAAAGAGTGATCTAGATCTTCCAGCCTATGTCCGTCAGGTCCTAACTGATTCTCTTCTCATCTCAGATGCTTTTTTCCCGTTTCCCGACAATGTTGAACTGGCAGCTGCGGCAGGAATAAAAAACATACTCCAGCCGGGAGGATCTCTGCGCGATAAAGCTGTGATCCAGACTTGTAATAATCTGAGTGTTGCCATGGTCTTTACCGGTACCAGGCATTTTAAGCATTAACAGGAAAATATGAGAGCAATTGCTGATCAGGTGCATGACTTTTTGTGGAATCATGACATGAACTGTGCCCAGGCCACCTTGCAGGTTCTTAGCGAGAAATATAGCCTGAATCTATCATCCCAGTTGCTGGCGGCAGCCATGGGCCTGAATGGAGCCGGCAGATCGGGTGCTCAGTGCGGACTGGTGGAAGGAGCACTGATTTTTCTGGGAGTTTTCAGCGAAACTCGGGGTTGGGACCGTTACCGGGTGAGTGATTTATGTGGTTTATATGCCCGGGAATTTATCGGAAATTTTGGCAGTATGAATTGCCGGGACCTGCGTCCCCAGGGTTTTCAGGATGGTCAGCCCCCGCATATGTGTGAAGATTTAGCGGTGAAAACCATCACCTTCTCTTGTGTTTTTATTGATCGATTTTTTAAAAAAAGGAGTGAAGATGATTTGTCTGGATAGAATTTCCTCACCCCAGTTGCAGAAGATCCATAGCGGCAAGGTCAGGGAAAGCTTTCGCCTGGATGATGAAACCAGGATGATCGTTGTTACAGACCGCATTTCCAGTTTCGATCAGGTCCTGGATTCCTGTATACCCCATAAGGGTGCCGTTCTCAACGGACTGGCCGGTTACTGGTTCGAAAAAACAACGGGAATCGTGGAAAATCACCTACTCGAGCAGATTGACCCCAATATCAGCCTGGTCAGAGAAGCGGAACCTGTGCGGATCGAAATGATAGTCCGCGGCTATTTGACCGGTTCCATGTGGCGTTATTACGCAAAAGGTAAGCGTTCCTTCTCCGGGATTTCAGTAAAAGACGGACTGCAGAAGAATCAGAAATTCCCCAAACCGTTGATTACACCAACTACCAAAGAAGATTCCGACCGGGAAATAACCCCGGATGAGATCGTCCGGGAAGGATGGGCCAGCCGGGAAATCTATGAAAAAATGACCGAGATTTCCCTGAAGCTTTTCCAGTTCGGCACCCAGTTACTGGCCGAGAAAGGGATAATTCTGGTCGATACCAAATATGAATTCGGATTACGAAAAGGCAAACTGATCCTGATCGATGAGATCCATACCCCTGATTCATCCCGCTTCTGGTCGCAGGCAGATTATGAAAAGGACCCTGAAAAAGTTGAGCAGATAGATAAAGAATTCGTTCGCCAATGGCTGCTGGCCAACAAAAAGAACGATGTCTATCCTTCCGTACTTCCTGATGAAGTAATTGCGGAGACCTCGAGACGTTATCTGGATATCTATGAACGTATAACCGGCAGAAGGATCCGTACCTCGGATCATATCCTGAACCGGGTATATCAAAACCTGGTCAGGTCAGGGATCATCAAAGACGGCTTTGTGGCCATAGTCATGGGTTCCCCGGCTGATCAGGATCATTGTCAGCGGATCAGAGAGGAGCTTCTGAAATACGATGTGGCAGTCGAGATGAGGGTGGTATCCGCTCATAAGAACGGTGAGAGGATTCCCGGTATTGTCTCCGAGTATAATCAAGCCCTCGAACCCGGTGCCGTGATCGCTGTAGCCGGCCGGTCTAACGGACTGGGTGGAGCCCTGGCGGCCAATCTGGTCTTGCCACTGATCAACTGCCCGCCGTTCAAGGATAAAGTCGATATGCTGGTGAATATCAATTCCTCGCTGATGATGCCTTCCGGAACGCCTGCCGGAACCGTGGTCGAACCGGCGGCAGCCGCGCAGCTGGCTCTGCGTTCTCTCAATCTGCCCCGGCTGAAGAATATTTTTCTTAAAGAAATTTCCGATACGAAAACTGCCTTAGTTAACGCAGATGACAAAATGAGGGAGGGAAAGTGAAGATAGCCGTCCTGGGCTCAGGTGGCAGAGAACATGCCCTCGCCTGGAAGCTGGCTCAAAGCCCGCATACAGATAAATTGTATGTTATACCGGGCAACGGGGGCACAGAAAATAATCTGCCGCTTTCCCTCACTGATTTCCCAGCATTAAAAAAAGAACTCGACCAACTGAGAGTCGATCTGGTGGTTGTTGGCCCGGAAAATCCTCTCACCGAGGGTATCGTAGATTTCTTCCGCGATTCAGGCATCAGGGTCTTCGGTCCCGATCAGCAGGCTGCCCGACTGGAAGGCTCCAAACTGTATGCCAAACAGTTCATGCGGAAATACGGAGTTTCCACCGCTGATTTCCGGGAATTCGGTCCCGGACATGATTCCCTGACTGAGTTGAAAAAAACCATCTCTGATTTTGGTGAGGAAGTTGTTATCAAATACGACGGACTGGCAGCCGGTAAAGGTGTCTTTGTCTGCAACAACATGCCGGAAGTGGAAGAGAATCTGGCCGACATGTTCAGAAATTTCGGACGGGATTGCCGGTTCCTGCTGGAAAAGAAGCTGAAGGGCAGCGAACTTTCCATTCTGGGATTTACCGACGGGCATGATATCAGGCTGTTGCTGCCTTCCCAGGATCATAAACAACTGCTGGATGGAGATGCCGGACCCAATACCGGAGGCATGGGAGCTTTCTGTCCGGTTCCGTTTTGCGATGAGAAAATGATCACCGAGATCAGGAAAAAAATCATCGAACCTACCATGCAGGGGATCAGGACTGAAAAATTCAATTATACCGGAGTTCTCTATTTCGGGTTGATGATAACTGCCGAGGGGCCTTTCCTGCTGGAATATAATGTTCGTCTGGGTGATCCCGAGACCGAGGTCGTGCTGCCGGCTCTGCAGAGCGATCTAGTAGAACTGATCGAAGCCTGCTTCCATAACGAACTCTCCGGATTTCCGCTGGAATTCGTACCCGGCTATTTCTTGGATGTTGTGCTGACCGCAGGTGGATATCCCGGACCCTATGAAAAAGGTTTAGAGATCTACGGATTGAATGACCTCGATGAAGATATTATGGTGTTCCATGCCGGCACGAAAAAAGCTAATGGCCACCTCGTTACCAATGGTGGGCGTATCCTGAATATAGTGGCGAGGGGAAATTCCCTGGAAGATGCGATCAGAAAAGTTTATAGCAATTGCGAACGGATCGTTTTTAAAAATGCCTATTACAGAAGGGATATTGGTAAAAGGGTCAACAGGATTCCGACAATACAATGAATAAAAATATAGTAATTCTGATCTCGGGTAGAGGAAGCAATATGCTGGCAATTGCTCGCAATGTACAGTCAGGCCTACTTAAAGATAAGTGTCAGATCGCTGCTGTATTTTCCAACAATCCGGATGCTGAAGGTCTGGCTGCCGCCAGAAATCTGGGTATTCCAACCTGTTGTATCCCTTCGGCCGGTGTAAAAAAACAGGTTTATAACAGACTCCTGCTGAACTGGTTACAGAAAACCGGACCTGATTTGATCGTGCTGGCTGGGTATATGAAGATCCTTTCCCCGGAAATTGTCCGCGCTTTCCCCGGGAGGATAATCAATATCCATCCGGCTGATACCGCACTTCATCAGGGCTTGCATGGTTACGAATGGGCCTGGCACGAAAAATTGCCGGCAACCAGAGTTACGGTTCATTTTGTGGATGAAGGTCTGGATACCGGTAAAATTATTGCCCAACAGGAAGTTGATTTGACCGGAGCATCGGATCTGATAGAGGTTGAAGAGCGGGGATTGAGGGTGGAACACCAGCTTTACAGCCGGGTGATCCGCGATTTACTAAACCGGTTATAGATATTGGCATAATGATATGAAAATATTGAGGCGGCATTGAAAGAAATAGCAATTATCGATTTCGGGGGCCAGTATACCCATCTGATAGCGCGCCGGATCAGGCAGCTGGGAGTATTTTCGGCCATCTATCAGCCGGAGGATTTCAGTATCTCTCCGGCAATAGCAGGTATCATTTTTTCCGGTGGCCCGCAATCCGTGAATGCTGAGGATGCCTACCGGATTGATTATGATCTGAAGAACAGCAAGGTGCCGGTGCTGGGATTATGTTATGGGCATCATCTCATTGCTGCCATGCTGGGGGGCAGGATAGGCAGCGGTTCGAGCAAGGAATATGGCTTCACCGATGTAGTCTCTCTACCTCAGACCAGATTATTTCGGGACCTTCCGGCCGATCAGGTTGTCTGGATGAGCCATGGTGACCATGTGGAAGAATTGCCGGTCGGATTCACAGTCACAGCTTCTTCTGTTTCGCTTGAGATAGCGGGATATGAATCGATGGATGGCAGATTTTTTGGATTGCAGTTTCATCCTGAAGTTTCTCACACCAGGTATGGCATGGAAATTCTGGGTAATTTTCTTGATAACTGTACCACTGAAAGAGATTGGAAGCCTGCCAATTACCGGGATTCGATCCTGGAGGATATTCGCACCCGGAGCGGGAACAGACGCCTGTTCCTTTTGCTCTCGGGTGGTGTGGATTCTCTGGTGGCGCTGGAACTCTGCCTGCAAGCCCTGGGGAAAAAAAGGATCTATTCCATACATGTTGATACTGGTTTCATGAGAGCGGAAGAATCCGGGGAGATCATTGGTTATCTGCAGGATCTTGGTTATGACGGCATCAAAGTTATCAAAGCGGAAGAAATGTTTCTGAAAGCTCTGGAAGGAATTACGGACCCGGAACAGAAACGCCGCCTTATCGGTGGATTATTCGTACGGCTACTACAGCAGGAGCTTGCCAGATTAGATTTGCACGATGACTGGCTGCTGGTGCAGGGAACAATCTATCCAGATACCATCGAAAGCGGTGCAGGGAATAAAGCTGCCCGGATCAAAACCCATCATAACCGGGTGGCGGAAATCGAAGAATTGATCGCACAGGGAAGAGTAATCGAGCCTTTAAGGGAATTGTACAAAGACGAAGTCCGGGCTCTGGGTCTTGAACTGGGGCTTCCTCAAGCCCTGGTGCAGCGTCATCCCTTTCCCGGACCGGGTTTGGCCATACGGATAATATGCTCAACCGGAAAGAGCGAAGATCATGATTACAACAGGGATTATGCAAGGCTGAATAACATTCTCCTGCCCAGAAAAATGCTGGGGTTAATCCTACCTGTCAAGAGTGTGGGTGTCCAGGGTGATTTTCGGACCTATGCCCATCCGGCCGTGCTCTGGCGGGATGGCGATCAGCAGGTGAATTGGGCAGATTTACGCGCTACTGCCAATCTTATCATCAATCAACTGCCGTCTATTAATCGGGTTGTGTTCTCGCTGCAGCCACTCCGGGAGGAACTGAATCTGGTACCCAGCTATCTGGAAAGGAAAAATCTGGAGCTACTGCGTCAGGTGGATGCCTTTATTCGCTCCCGCACTGCACACCTGCCTGAAATATGGCAGTTCCCAGTTGTCAGCCTTCCCTTTA